>NZ_JAGTJY010000324.1:0-2806 GCF_018195695.1 Achromobacter sp. Marseille-Q0513
ATCCGACAGCGCGCCTTGCAGCGCGCCCAGGCCCAGCCTGCCCAGTTCGGGCAGCGCCTGGATCAGCGGCAGGTCCAGGTTGTCCAGCAGCCACTGCCAGCGCTGGCGCGCGCCGGCCAGCAGGTCCTGCGCCTGGCGCGTGCGCTCGGCCAGCACCTCGGCGCGGGTGATCTCGGCGTCGGCCGCGTCCTCGGCCTTGCCCACCGGCAGCGGGCTTTCCAGGTAGGCGTCCAGCTCGGCCAGCAGCCGCAGCTTGTTGCTGGTGGACAGCTCGATATTGATGCGCTCGATGTGATCCGTGTACTCGCCCATGCGCGGCAGCGGGATCACCACGTCTTCATTGATCTTGAAGGCGTTGGTGTGGCGCGCGATGGCGGCGGTGCGCGAGCGGTCGAGCCAGAATTTCTTGCGCGCCTCGGCGCTGACGGCCACGAAGCCTTCACCGTGGCGCGTATTGGCCAGGCGCACCACTTCGCTTGCGGCCGCGGCCACCGCGTCCTCGTCGTCGCCGACGATGTCGCCGATCAGGACCATCTTGGGCAGCACGCCGCGCTTGCTCTTGGTGGCGTAGCCCACCGCGCGCAGGTAGCGCTCGTCCAGGTGCTCCAGGCCGGCCAGGATGGCGCCGCGCTCGCGGCCCTCGCCGTCCAGGTAGCCCTTGACCTCGACGATCGACGGAATCGCGTCGCGCGCCTGGCCGAAGAACTCCATGCAGACCGTGCGGGTGTGCTTGGGCATGCGATGCAGCACCCAGCGCGCCGAGGTGATCAGGCCGTCGCAGCCTTCCTTCTGCACGCCGGGCAGGCCGGCCAGGAACTTGTCGGTGACGTCCTTGCCCAGGCCTTCCTTGCGGAACACGCGGCCGGCGATCTCCAGCGTCTCGGTCTTGAGCAGGCGCTCGCCGGGCTTGCCGCGACCATCGAACCACTTGAGCTCGAAGCGCGCCACGTCCACGTCGTGGATCTTGCCCATGTTGTGGGCCAGGCGCGTGACCTCGAGCCAGTTGCCGTCCGGATCGACCATGCGCCACCAGGCCAGGTTGTCCAGCGCGGTGCCCCACAGCACGGCCTTCTTGCCGCCCGCGTTCATGGCGATGTTGCCGCCCACGCAGGACGCCTCGGCCGAGGTCGGGTCCACCGCGAACACGAAGCCGGCGGCCTCGGCGGCCTCGGACACGCGCTTGGTCACCACGCCGGCGCCGGCGTGGATCACCGCCACGGGCTCGGTCAGGCCGGGCAGGATACAGGACTCGACCTTGCCCAGCTTGTCGAATTTCTCGGTGTTGATGACGGCCGACTTCCAGGTCAGCGGAATGGCGCCGCCGGTATAGCCGGTGCCGCCGCCGCGCGGCACGATGGTCAGGCCCAGCTCGATACAGGCCGTGACCAGCGCGGCGATCTCGTCCTCCGAATCCGGCGTCAGCACCACGAACGGGTACTCGACGCGCCAGTCGGTGGCGTCGGTCACATGCGAGACGCGCGACAGGCCATCGAACTTGATGTTGTCGCGCGCGGTGATGCGGCCCAGCGTCTTCTGCGCCTGCTTGCGCAGCATGGCGGTCTGGTCGAACTCGCCCTCGAAGGCGGCGATGGCGGAACGCGCCCGCGCCAGCAGGCTCACGACCTTCTCGTCGCGCTGCGGATCATGACCGGCCTCGGCCGGCGTGCCCGGCTCGCGGCGGCGGTCGATCTCGCCCACGCGATGGTTCAGCGCGTCGATCAACTGCTTGCGGCGCTTGGGATTGTCCAGCAGGTCGTCCTGCAGGTAGGGATTGCGGCGCACCACCCAGATGTCGCCCAGCACTTCGTACAGCATGCGGGCGGAACGGCCGGTGCGGCGCTCGCCGCGCAGGTCGCTGAGCAGGCTCCAGGCGTCGTCGCCCAAAAGCCGGCCCACGATTTCCCGGTCGGAAAACGAGGTGTAGTTGTAGGGGATCTCGCGCAAGCGCGCGGGTGCGGCGGGCGGTAACGCCCCGGTCAGGATGTGGCTAGCGAGTGGGGCGTTCATGGAAGCGCAAGAGTGGGCCCTTAAAAAATCATTTTATGCCATCGCGCGGCCCGGCCCCGAATATCCCCGCCGGCGCGCCCGGCAATGCGCGCGGAGCCGCCGATGCGTCCCTTTATTTTCGGACAAATCCGAAGCGTCAGAGCTGGCCCGGGAAGAACCACAACAGGCCGGCCGTCATCGCCACGTAGCGCAGGAACTTGCCGATGGCCATGTAGGCCACGCAGGGCCAGAACGACAGCCGCAGCCACCCGGCCACGGCGCACAGCGGGTCGCCCACGATCGGCAGCCAGGACAACAGCAGCGCCGGCGGCCCCATGCGGTGCAGCCAGGCATGCGCGCGCTGGTTCCAGCGGCCGCGCATGCGGCCGTCCGGCCCGGCATCGGGATGGGACTCGTGGGGATGGGGGTGTTTTTCCTTCCAGCGCTGCACCGCGCGCTCGGCGGCCAGCCCCATGGCATAGCTGATCGCGCCGCCGATGGTGTTGCCCAGCGTCGCCACCAGCACGGCCGGCCAGAACATGTCCGGCGCCAGCTTGATATAGCCGAACACCGCCGGCTCGGAACCGAGCGGCAACAGGGTGGCGGACACCAGCGAGACGGTGAAAATGGCCGACAGCCCGACGGACGGCAAGGCCAGCACCGCGAGCAGCCAGTGGATGGCGGACAGCAGACTTTCTTCCATGATGCGCGAGTGTAGCCGCGCCCGGCCCGCCGCGCCGTCCAAGCCGCCGGCAGCCTCGCGCCACGGCCCCGCAAGCCGCGCCGGGCCTGGCTGCGGGCCGGTTTCCCTATGGTAATC
>NZ_JAGTJY010000325.1:0-2795 GCF_018195695.1 Achromobacter sp. Marseille-Q0513
CCATGAAGGGCGTGGAGATGAAGACAAAGGACAGCAGATGGCCGCGCACCTGCGGATCCAGGCCGACGACGGCCGCATAAGGGCCGATGAAGACCAGATACAGCATCCCCGCCACGGCCGTGGCCGCCGTCATCAGGATGAGCGCGGCGCCGCCCAGGCGGCGCGCGCCCTGTGCGTCACCAGCCCCCAGCGCGCGCGACACCATGGCCGCGCCGCCGACCGTGACGCCGATGCTGACCGAGGTCACCGTGAACAGCGTCATGGACCCCAGCCCCACGGCGGCCAGGATCGCCTCGTCGCCCAGCGTGCCCAGGTACAGCAGCGACAGGAACTCGACCGCGAACACGGCCAGCATGCTGGCCCAGCCGGTCAGCACCATTTCGACCACGTGTCCGCGCAGCGGTCCGTGGACGAAGCGCGCCTGCAGCGGTACGGCCGGAGCCTGGGCCTGGCTTGCGCTGGACAAGGCTCAGCGCCGTGCGGGCTTGGCCCGCAGCTGTTCCAGGCGTTCGATCGCGGCCGGATAGCCCTGGGCGGCGGCGGCCTCGTACCAGCGCAGCGCCTCCTTGCGATCGCTCTGTTCCATGATCAGGCCCATGGTGTACTGCGCGTCGACATTGCCGCGTTTGGCCTCTTCCAGCCAGGCGCGGTTGACGGCGGCGTCGTGCTGGGGCGATTCGCCATAGATATGGACGTTCTCGCCCTGGACCTGGCCGCGCAGCGACGGCGCGCGGGTGTCGTAGAGCTGGCGCCAGAACCAGGTCACGCCCAGCAGGAACAACAGGAACAGCACGGCGCAGAAGGTCAGTCGTTTTACGGTCATGGGCACATCGAAGGAAATGGAAGACAGCTGGCGGCCCGCGCAGGCATCGCGCGCGGACCCGGCCGCGTTCGTCAGGGTGCGGCCGGCGCGAACCAGTATTGCGACACGCGGCTGTCGTTGCTGTACCAGGGTAGCAGCATGCCGATGCTGTCGGACTCGCGCCTGACGGTCAGCAGCAGGCCGCCGCCTTCCGGCCGCAGCATCGCCACATGGCGGCGCACGCCCTGGGACTCATGCTGGCGCCAGTCTTCGCGCGCGCTGATCCACAGGCGGCCCTGCGCACAGCCCGAGACCAGCATCACCTGGCTGCGCGCCGGGTCGACCAGGCCGTCGGCGGGCGACGCGGCATCGGGCAGCCGGCCCTCCAACTTGCCGCCGCGTCCGTCCCGCAGCAGCGCCCGCCAGGCCTGGGCGTCGGATGCAAAGGCCACCGACGCGCCGGGCGCGGGGTTCCAGGCGCGGGCCTCGCCCTGGCCCATGCCGGGCAGGTACAGCGTCCACGCCAGGAAGCGGCCCAGGTCGTCCAGCGACGCGTCGCGCTCGCCGGTCCTGAACTCGCCCTGGATGCGATACGGCCCCGCCAGGTCCGGGCATTGCGCCGGGTCGGACGGCGCCATCGGCAGGCGCGGCTCGCGAAAGCCGGGCCAATCGACGGGCACGCCGTCCAGCCGCGACGAACCACAGGCGGCCAGCGTGACGGCCAGCGCGGCGCCGGCCGTCACGCGACGCGCGATTCTCGACGCTTGCTGCCTGGACATCATGGTTGCTCCCGCTGGCGCCGCTCGCGGCGGCTCATGGCGACGAACTATATCCGAATCGCCGGCGCGCGTTGCCAAGCGCCCCGGCGCGGAGAATAATCGGCGCAGGTCCGTGCCGCTTCCCGCCCGCCTCGCGACGCGCGGCGCGGACGGGTCCGCGCCCATGGCCGTCATCCCATTCCGGATATGATCGCGGCCTTGCCTGCCGCCAGCGGCGCGCACATCCCCACGCCTTACCCGAAGACCGGAGCCCCTATGTACGACTGGCTGAACGCCCTGCCCAAAGCGGAACTGCACATGCACCTGGAGGGTTCGCTGGAACCCGAGCTGCTGTTCAGCCTGGCGCAACGCAACGGCGTGGCGCTGCCCTGGCCCGACGTCGAATCGCTGCGCCAGGCGTACAACTACAACAATCTGCAGGAATTCCTGGACCTCTACTACCGCGGCGCCGACGTGCTGCGCACCGAGCAGGACTTCTACGACCTGACCTGGGCCTACCTGCTGAAGTGCCGCGAGCAGAACGTGGTGCACACCGAGCCCTTCTTCGATCCGCAGACGCATACCGACCGAGGCGTGCCCTTCGAGACCGTGCTCAACGGCATCAGCCAGGCGCTGGAAGACGGCCGCAAGCAGCTGGGCGTGAGCAGCGGCCTGATCCTGAGCTTCCTGCGCCACCTGCCCGAGGAAGCCGCCATGCGCACGCTGGAACAGGCCCTGCCCTACCGCGACGCCTTCATCGCGGTCGGCCTGGACAGCAGCGAGAAGGGCTTTCCGCCGCGTCTGTTCCAGCGCGTGTTCGAGCGCGCCCGCGCCGAGGGCCTGCCGGCCGTGGCCCACGCGGGCGAGGAAGGCCCGCCCGAATACATCTGGGAAGCGCTGGACTTGCTCAAGGTGCGGCGCATCGACCACGGCGTGCGCGCGGCCGAAGACCCGCGCCTGATCGCCCGCCTGATCGACGAGCAGATCCCGCTGACCGTCTGTCCGCTGTCGAACACCCGCCTGCGCGTGTTCCAGCACATGCGCGAGCACAACATCCTGTCGCTGCTGGACGCGGGCGTGAAGGTCACGGTCAACTCCGACGATCCGGCCTACTTCGGCGGCTACGTCAACGAGAACTTCCACGCGCTGTACGAGCACCTGGGCATGTCGCGCGAACAGGCGCAGGCGCTGGCCGACAACAGCATGGATGCAAGGATGTAGTCCCACCCCCGAAG
>NZ_JAGTJY010000326.1:0-2741 GCF_018195695.1 Achromobacter sp. Marseille-Q0513
CAGGGCGGACAGGGGGGAGCGCGGGCGCCGGGTCGCCGGTGCCGGCCCGGCCCGGGGCGGGCCGCCTGTGGCAGGGGGGCCCGCGGTGACCAGCGCCGCGGCGGGGGGGGGTGTGGGGGACCGGCTGGCCCCCGGCGGCCGGGACCAGCCGGTAGGGCGTGTAGGGCGCAACCCCCGGGCCCGACGGCAGCGGCGTGTTTCCCGGCGTGACCGATGCGCAAGGACGTACCGCCTGGATCTGGACCGACACCGATCACCTGGCGCGCGATTTCACCCTTGTCCGCCTGGCTGGCGATAACAGCTGGGGCCAGGTGTTCCAACTGAGCAGCAGTTTCGAAAACGAGCCGCTGACCCGCTACCCCTACCGCATCGGCCTGCATCAGCGCTGGGGCGAGCTGCTGGTCGACCTCGGCTACACCACGGCCCAGGGCAACACCGCCTATGTCAGCGATGCCATGCCGGCGGCCTCGCTCAATCTGTACACCAGCAGCGACTCCGGTTTCGAGCTGGACTGCTTTCCCGAATTGAACGCCGTGAATCTGGAACTGGTCCGGCGTGACCTGGACGCCGCGCGCGCGCAGATCGCCGCCATGCGCTGCGCCGACACGCGCGCGGGCAAGGTGGCGCTGGCGGCCGTGCTGCTGGGCGCGGGCCAGCCCGACTGGGCACGGCGCACCCTCGCCGACGCCAGCGCGCCGGCCTGGATCGAACGCCTGAGCCCACTGGACGACGCGACGCTGGCCGAGCGCTACACGCTTCACAAGCTGCTGGGCATGCCGGGCGAGGCCCTGGCCGACGCCGTCGAATTGCAGCGACGCCAGGCCCGCAACGCCGCGACGCGGCCGGACCCGGACTATGCCAACAGCATCGCCTATTACCTGGCCGACTTCCCGGACTATCTGGCGCAGGCCGAGGCGCAGGCGCGGCGCTCGATCCGCACGGCCGGACTGCGGCCCTACAACGGCGCCACACTGGGCTGGATACTCGTGCAGCGCGGCGACTCGGCGGGCGGCCTGGCGCTGTTGCGGCGCGGCTACGCGGACTGGCCGCGCGAAGAAGAAATGGTCGCCGACTACGGCCTGGCGCTGTGGAATGACGGCCAGCAGGCGCTGGCGCGGCGGATCTGGGACCAGGCCGAGGCGCAATGCGTATGGGGCCGGCGGCTGTACGATGCGCTGCGCGCCGTGGACTACCCGCACCCGCTGTTCCATCCGTCGGACAGCGAGCCCGTGCGCGCCTACCAGCGTCGCTGTGCAAAGCCCCCGCCGCAGATCCGCGACAAGCGCCATCTGCGCGGCGCGGCCGCCTGAGGCGCGGCGCGCGCCGGGCCGCGCCAGGGCGCAAATTCGAATGGCGGCCGCAAGGGCCGCCCGGGTTCAGGCCGCGACGGGCAGCACACGATCCACCGGATCCGCCGCCAGCGCGCCCATGCAGGCGGCCAGCACCTTTTCCGGCGCGATGCTGTTGATGCCCGCGCCGGCGACGTCGGGAACCACATCGACTGCGCCCGGCCGCTGCCAGAACCACTCGGGGTTCGGTTCGTTGAACACGCCCACGTAAGGCACGCCCACGCCCTGCGCGATATGCGAAGGACCGCAGTCATTGGCGACGATCAGGCGCGCGCGCAGCATCAGCGCCGACAGCTCCGGAATGGTCCGGCAATACTCGATCCGGAATTCCGGACGGCGCAGGCTGTTGATCAGTTCGAGCTCGGCGGCCTCGTCCGGCCCCAGCACGAAGGAAAACTGCGTGCCGCGCCCGAGCGAAGTCTTGAGCAGGTCCGCCAGCCGGATGTAGTGCGCGATGCTCCAGCGCTTGAACGGCCCTGAACCGCCGCCGGGGACCATCACCACGTCGACCGGCGCCACCGGGCGCTTGCGCTGTTCGGCGATTTCCCGGAAGCAGTTCAGCGCTGCCTGATGGGGATCGAAGGAACGGTAGGTGCCCAGCAGCCGCAGATTGGCCAGGCCGATGTATTCGCCGATGTTCTTGGGATGCGAATGCGTCCAGGCGCGGTCGCTCAGGCGATTGTTGCGGAATCCCATGCGCAACGCCGGGCGGCGCAGCATGCTGACCAGCCCGTAGCGCTCGCTGCTGTGATGCAGATTGATCGACGCATTGGCGCGCGCGGGCAGGCAGCGCACGTGTTCGCGGAAGCTGGACACGCGCACGAATTCGTCCACCCAGGGCAGGGACGTGTAGTAACGCCCCACGTCATCCCGGGCCACGACCCGCAGCCGCTGCGACGGCCACCATTGCTTGAGCTGATAGAGCGTTGGAAACGCCACGACCTGATCCCCGTAGCGGGGCTGGCTCCTGATATAGACGACCGTATCCGGCATACCCTCTTTCCCGTATTCCCTGAATTGCACCCGCCGCCCTGCGCGACGGATGACTGATATCGAGATTGATTC
Organism: Achromobacter sp. Marseille-Q0513; assembly: GCF_018195695.1. Taxonomy (NCBI): domain Bacteria; kingdom Pseudomonadati; phylum Pseudomonadota; class Betaproteobacteria; order Burkholderiales; family Alcaligenaceae; genus Achromobacter; species Achromobacter sp. Marseille-Q0513. The sequence continues at coordinate 2,415 of NZ_JAGTJY010000326.1, forward strand.
TCTTATTGGTATTGCGGCGCTTTTACAGCTGCCGATCACGCCTTGACCGCCCTGGACGCTTCTCCCTGTCTCGGGCTGCCACGGCCGCTCGCCGTCATCGCAACGGCCAGGCCGCCGATGCCGGCAAGAGGCGAATTTACCCGGAGCGCTGCAAACGGAATACGAGACCTTGTTGAATAAATGTGAAGAGTTTTAAAGTCGTTGTTTTTTGTCACAAATAGGTCCGGAGCAGCGCTTGCCGGCGTCTCGTCCGTCCGGCGCTATGATCCGTACATACGCTGCACGTTGCGCGCCGTTCCGAGGGGATCGGCGCGCAACGTGCAGCGT
>NZ_JAGTJY010000327.1:0-2675 GCF_018195695.1 Achromobacter sp. Marseille-Q0513
GCCATGCCCTGGCGCGCGATCATCGCCAGCCGCGCGCGGCCCGTGTAGAACGTGGAGATCAGTCCGGTGCCCGCCGCCATCACCAGCGCCGTGGCGCCGCCCAGCAGCAGCCGGTCGGCGTAGATCAGCCAGATGCCGCGCAGGTACGGGCCCGCCGCGCCCAGCAGACCGTACAGGAACAGGCCCAGCATGAGCGCGCGCCGCAATCCGGCCCGTTCCATCAGGCGGGCGGCGGCCGGGCCGAACAGCACCACCCCCAGCGCGGGCAGCGTGACCAGCCAGCTGCCGCCGGACCCGACGCCCAGTTGCGCGGCGACGGCGGGCAGCCCCGGGACGATCACGCAGCCCACCATGATGGTGAGCGTGGCCACGGCGAGCAGCGTATGGCTTCCCAGGGCGGATAAACTCTGCGGGCCAGCGGGTGTATTCACGATAATCTGTTCCGTACAATGGATGTGTGTTCCATTAATCGGATCGAATTGTCGTGGCTTGCCCCTGGGCTGTCAAGACATGCCAAGAGAAACGAGATCGGGAAATGAGCGAAGACAACGACTCCGCGTCGGGACGCCAGGTGATTTCGCGCGCCGCCGCGGTGCTGCGCGCGCTGGCCGAAGACAACAGCGGCCAGAGCCTGGGCCAGATCGCGAAGAAGACGGACCTGCCGCGCACCACCGTGCACCGCATCGTCGCGGCGCTGGAAGCGCAGCAGCTGGCCGCCCCCACGCCCGCCGGCGTCCGCCTGGGCCAGGCGCTGGTGCGGCTGGCGGCCTCGGCGCATACCGACGTGGTCGCCGCCGCGCGCCCCTTCGTCGAGGCGCTGGGGCGGCGGCTGCGCGAGACCGTGGACCTGTGCGTGTTCCGGGGCCAGCATGCGGTGTCGGTCGACCAGTTCGCCTCCGACCAGGAGCTGCGCGTGGTCGCGGCGGTGGGCACCGCCTATCCCATTCACTGCACCGCGCACGGCAAGGCCCTGCTGGCGCGCCTGGACGACGCGGCGCTGGAGGCGCTGCTGGGCGCGCGGCTGGAACGCCGCACCGCCAACACCATCACCGCGCGCAAGGATCTGCTGGCGCAGCTGGCCGAGGTCCGGACCCGGGGCTGGGCCCTCGACCTGGAGGAACACGCGGTCGGCATCTGCGGGATCGGCGTGCATATCGAGACTGGCCAATCCGAGCAGTACGCGCTGTCGGTCGCGTTGCCGGCCGCGCGCTACGAAGGGCAGCTCGACGCCTGCCTGGCGGCCTTGTTCCAGTGCAAGGCCGAGATTGAATCTTTGCTGGCCGGCTGACACGCATGGCGACCCTGGGCGATCGTGATTGCGGCGGGATGGCGGATGCGGCGGAAAGGGGAAGGGCTGAAATGTAATGAGATATTTAACTTTTCATTGCATCAAGCCGTAATAGAGGCACAGCCGCGCCGGCGTTCGGGCGCCCGCGCCGTCCATCCTCGCTTCGCGCTTCAGGATTTCCCCGTGCTCGGCCCTTGAACGCCTGGGCGCCGCTTTCGTGCAATCCCGGAGTGGCTCATGTTCAAGAACCTAAGCATCCGCGCGATCCTGACGACCGCGCTGGCCGTCTTTTTCGCGCTTTTCCTGGTCATCGGCATCGCCGTGCACCAGCAACTGTCGTCCAACCGCAATTCCATCGAAGTCCTGCTCGACACCAACCTGGTGCGCGCCAACGCCGTCGATAACGCCGGCGCCGAACTGCTGCGCGCCCGCCTGGTCATGCTGGCGGCGCAGACCGCGCTGATGGAAGGCAAGTCCATCGACAGCCTGGCCAGCATGCAGCGGCTGGATGGCTACCTGAAGAAGTCCGCCGACCTGATCGACAGCGTGCGCAAGACGCCCGAGACCTCGCCCGTGGGCAAGCCGCTGTTCGAGGCCGTGCTGGCCGCCTATGACGTGTACCAGCGCGACGCCATCACGCCGATGGTCGCGGCCATCCGCGCTGGCAAGGCGCAGGAGGCCGGCAAGCTGAACCTGGAGAAGGTCACGCCGCTGGGCCTGGTCTTCACCGCCGCGATCCAGAAGTACGTGGACTTCGCCGACGAAGTGGGCCAGCGCGTGGCGCGCGAGGCGTCCACCCGCATCAATGGCGCGCTGGCGTTCCTGGTCGTCGCGCTGGCCGTGGTGGCGGCGCTGGTGGTGGGCGTGTACATGGTGTTCGCGCGCGCGGTCTTCCGGCCGCTGCACGAGGCCGGCCGGCTGTTCGACAGCATCGCCGGCGGCGACCTGACCAACCGCGTCGAGCAGCGCGCCAACAATGAAATCGGCATCCTCTACGCGGCGGTCAAGCGCATGCAGGACAGCCTGGCCCGCACCGTCTCGGCCGTGCGCCACGGCGTCGAGGAAATCCATACCGGCGCGCGCGAGATCGCCGCCGGCAACATCGACCTGTCCTCGCGCACCGAGCAGCAGGCCGCCTCGCTGGAGGAAACCGCCGCCAGCATGGACGAACTGTCGTCCACCGTGCGCCACAACGCCGACAGCTCGCGCAGCGCCTCGGAACTGGCCGTGGCCGCGTCCGACGTGGCCACGCGCGGCGGCCGCGCCGTGGGCGAGGTGGTGGGCACCATGCGCGCCATCGCCGACAGCTCCAGCCGCATCGCCGACATCGTCGGCGTGATCGAGGGCATCGCCTTCCAGACCAACATCCTGGCGCTGAACGCCGCGG
>NZ_JAGTJY010000328.1:0-2672 GCF_018195695.1 Achromobacter sp. Marseille-Q0513
GGATGTTGACGAACTGGTTCGGAAACAGCGCCTCGTCCGCGTTGTCGAAATGGGCGCGCAGCTTGACGGTGCCGGTCGCGGCCTGGATGCGGTTGTCCAGCGCCTGCAGCGTGCCTTCGGCGACGATGCGCCGCTCATCCGCGTCCCAGGCCTGCACGCGCAGCGCGGCGCCGCCGGCCTGCGCCCGGCGCAGCGCGTCGAGCCGGGTTTCCGGGATGCTGAAAACGGCGGATATGGGGCGGGTCTGCACCAGCGTGGTCAGGCCGTCGGCGTCCGAGGCGCGCACATGGTTGCCGGCGTCGATTCGCCGCAGCCCGATGCGGCCGCCTTGCGGCGCGGTGATGCGCGTCAATGCGAGCTGGCGGCGCGCCTCGTCCACGCGCGCCTGGTCGCGGGCGACCTGCGCCGCCGTCATGCGCGCCTGGGCCTCGGCGGCGTCCAGTTTCTGTCCGGCCACGGCGTCGTTGCGCGCCAGCGCGCGGTAGCGGCGCAGGTCCATGTCGGCGTTGGCCTGCAGCGCCTGGCTGCGGGCCAGCTCGCCTTCGGCGACGGCCAGCGTCGCATGGTAGGGGCGCGGATCGATCTCGGCCAGCAGCTGGCCGGGGCGGACCTCCTGTCCCTCCGTGAAATGCAGCGTCAGCAGTTCACCGTCGACCTGGGTGCGCAGCACGACCCGCGCCAGCGGCGTGATCGTGCCCAGCGCATGCAGGTCCAGGCGCAAGGGGCCGCTGGTGGCCGGCGCCACGCTGACGGGCACGGCTTCCTTGCCGAAGCCGGGGCGCGGCGTGGCGGGCTGCCGTGCGCTCGCGAGCCACACAAGAGCCAGCGCGATCGCCAACAACAGCAGCGCGGACAGCACGACGGCCGCGCGGCGGGTAAGGGGAAAAGGGCGAGGAAGCCGGCGCTGGGCCGGAAGTGGAGACATCTGGACTGCCGGTGCTCGGGATGGCTGACAGGGGTGATTCTATATTAATAATAATTATTATCGTTTTCGTATCAGCAAGCTGTCAGCAAGACCGGCGCTACCAGCGCTACCAGCGCGTCGCCGCCTCGGCCAGCCGTTCCAGGCAGTAGCGCGCGCGCTCGGACAGCGGCCCCTTGGGGCGCGCGGCGTACAGCGCGAAGGACGGCGGACGCCGGGCCTGCGGCGCCGCGACCAGTTGCCCGGCCTGCAAGGCGTCGCGGCACAGGCATTCGGGCGCCACGGCCAGCCCGGCGCCGGCGCGGGTCGCGTCCAGCGCCGCCTGATAGTCGGGCAGCACCAGCGCCGGCGCGTCGGGATCGCGCGCGTAGACCTGCTTCCAGTAGGGCGCCAGCGGCGCGGCGGGGCCTTGCAGGTCGATCAGCGGCAGGCCCCGGGGCGCGGCGCTTTTCGGCAGCCTGCCGCTCCACTGGGGCGCGCACACCAGCCGTTGCGGACATTCATGCAGCAGCTGGTATTCCACGCCCTTGTGCGGAATCCGCGCCGGCGTCACCGCCACGTCGATCACGCGTTCGGCCAGCGCCGACAGCAGGGCGGGCGGCGGCATGGCGCGCAGGTCCACGCGCAGGCCACGGCGATGCAGGCCGGCCAGCGCCGGCAGCAGCAGCGCGATGAAGCCGCTGGTGGCGCCGACATGCGCGACGCCGGCCAGCGCGCCGCCTTCGCCCCGCGCGTGCAGCATGCCCTCCAGCGCGTCCAGGTGTGGACCAGCCTGCCGTTCCAGCTCGACCGCGGCCGGCGTGGGCGCCAGCCCGCGCGGCAGCCGGGTGAACAGCGTCGCGCCCAGATGGGCCTCCAGCAGCTTCACATGGCGCGACACGGCGGGCTGGGTCAGCGATAGCGTGGACGCCGCGCGCGAGATGGAACTGTGCCGGTAGACGCTGACGAAGCTGCGCAGATAGAGCAGATATGACATAAATAAATTTATGGATCGGCGAAAAAACGATGAATTGAGTATAGCCATGGCGGCTTCTACGCTGCGTCTTTCCCTACACCGGAGCGCAGGCCATGACGACCCTTCCATCCACGATCACCCACTATCCCGACCTGCGCGGCAAGGTCGCGCTGGTGACCGGCGGCTCGCGCGGCATCGGCGCGGCGACCTGCCGGGCCCTGGCGGCCAGCGGCGCGAAGGTGGCCGTCAACGGCCGCGACGAGGCGGCGATCCAGGCCGTGGTCGCCTCGATCCGGGACGCCGGCGGCCAGGCCATGGCGGCGCCCGCCGATTGCGCCAGCCTGGCGGACACGCGGCGCATGGCCGGGGAACTGCGCCAGGCCTGGGGCGAGCCGGACCTGCTGGCGGCCTTCGCCGGCGGCGGCACGGGCCGGCCGCAGCCCCTGGGCGAGATCAGCGAGCAGGACTGGCGCTCCAGCCTCGACAACAACCTGACGTCCACGTTCTTCACGCTGCAATGCTTCCTGCCGGGCATGATCGCGCGCGGCGCGGGCAGCGCGGTGACGATGGCCTCGGCCGGCGGCCGCGTGGCCTCGGGCGCGCCGGCCGGCTACGGCGCGGCCAAGGCTGGGGTCATCATGCTGACGCGGCATGCCGCCGTGGAGGCGGGGCCGGCGGGGGTGCGGGTCAACTGCCTGTCGCCGTCGGCGGTGCTGACCGAGCGGACGGCGTTGCGGATGCCGGATGCGCAGCGTCGCGCCATGCTGCCGGCGTTTCCGCTGGGGCGCCTGGGGG
>NZ_JAGTJY010000329.1:0-2618 GCF_018195695.1 Achromobacter sp. Marseille-Q0513
AGCTCGGGCTGCAAGGCGCGGTGCCGGCGTCGGAGCTGGCGCCCACGCTGCCCGGCCGGCGCCTGGTCGGCCAGGCCGTCACGGTGCGCAACGTGCCGCGCGCCGACAGCGTCGCCGCGGCCGCCGCCAGCGACAAGGGCATGATGGGCGAGCACGAAGCCTACAACCTGGCCGAGCCGGGCGACGTGGTGGTCATCGAAGGGTTGCCCGGCGTGTCGAACCTGGGCGGCCAGTCCGCCGCCGTCGCCAGCCGCAGCGGCTGCGCCGGCGCCATCGTCGACGGCGGCCACCGCGACCCCGACGCTTCGCGCGCACTGGGCTTCCCGATCTGGTCGCGCGGCCCCACGCCCATCACCGGCAAGTGGCGGCTGCGCACGGCCGAGATCAACGGCACGGTCCATATCGCGCGGATGCCGGTGCAGGCCGGCGACCTGGTCGTGGCCGACGACGCCGGCGTGGTCTTCGTGCCCCATGCCCACGCGCTGGCCGTGCTGGAAGCCGCCGAGCGCGTGCACGCTGGCGATGCGCGCCAGAAGGCCGACATCGCGCGCGGCGTCGACCTGGCCACGCTGGCCGCCACCCGCTACAAGTAGCCCCGATTTCCAACCCGTTCCCGTCAGCCATGAACCCCGACATCCAATGCGTAGTCCAGAGCGCCGACATCCTCGGCGAAGTGCCCCTGTGGTGCGACCGCAGCCAGCGCCTGTGGTGGGTCGACGTGCGCCGCCCCGCGCTGCAATCCCATGATCCCGCCACCGGCCGCCACACCGCGCAGCGCCTGCCCGAGACGCTGCTGGTCGGCTCCATCGCGCTGCGCGAGGCCGGCGGCTTCGTGCTGGCCACCAACCACGGCCTGTACTTCTACGACCCCGCCAGCGACCTGCCGCCGCAAGCCGTCGTCGACCCCGAAAGCGACAAGCCCGGCCACCGCCTGAACGACGGCAAGTGCGATCGCCGCGGCCGTTTCTGGGTCGGCAGCATGCTCGACCAGAAGCGCGAGCCCGCCGGCACGCTGTACCGCTTCGATCCGGACCATCGCTGCCACGCCATGCTCGACGGCTTCGTGCTGCCCAACGCGCTGTCCTGGAGTCCGGACGACCGAAGCATGTATTTCGCGGACACGCACAACCAGGTGATCTGGGTCTTCGACTACGACCTGGACGACGGCGCGATCTCGAACCGGCGCGTCTTCAAGGACTGGACCCACCAGCTCGGCCGTCCCGACGGCGCCACGGTGGACGCCGACGGCTATGTATGGAACTGCATGGTCGCCACCGGCCAGCTGGTGCGCCTGGCGCCGGACGGCCGCGTGGACCGCGTGATCCAGCTGCCGGTCACCAACCCGACCTGCCCCGCCTTCGGCGGCGCGGGCCTGGACACGCTGTACATCACCAGCCATTCGCAGCGGCTGACGCCGGAAAAACTGGCGCTGGAACCGCTGGCCGGCGGCCTGTTCGCGCTCGACGTGGGCGTGAAAGGCCTGCCGGAACCGCGCTACCGGGGCTGAGCAGCCCATCGCACACCGGGGACCAGACGCGGCCACCGCGCGCCCCATCGTCGCCGCGCCAGCGGCACAGGAGGAGACAGACATGCAGAGAGTATTCGCCGCGGCGCTCTGCGCCGCCTTGTTGATGGCCGGCCCGGCGCGCGCCGAGGGCGTGGTCAAGCTGGTCGTGCCCTTCGCGCCGGGCGGCCCGGTCGACCAGGTGGCGCGGCTGGTGGCGCCGGACCTGTCGGCCGAGCTGGGCGCGACCGTGGTGGTGGAAAACCGGGGCGGCGCCGGCGGCACCATCGGCGCCAACGCGGTCGCCAAGGCGGCGCCCGACGGCCAGACGCTGCTGGTGGCGACGCTGGGCTACGTCATGTCCGCCGGCACCACGCCCCACCTGCCCTACGACCCGCGCAAGGACCTGACGCCGCTGTACCTGTTCGGCCAGGTCCAGAGCCTGCTGGTGGTGCGCAACTCGCTGGGCGTGTCCACGCCCGCCGAGCTGGTGAAGCTGGCCAAGTCGGGCGCGCCGCTCAGCTATGGCTCAAGCGGCGTGGGCTCGACCATGCACATCGGCGGCGAGCTGTTCAACATCGCCGCCGGCGCCAAGGCCACCCACGTGCCCTATCGCGGCGCGGCGCCCGCGCTGATCGACCTGATCGCCGGGCGGGTGGACATGGTCAATGCCGACGTGCCGGTGCTGCAACCCTATGTGAAGGACGGACGCGTCAAGGCCATCGTCATCTACGACACCCAGCGCTCGCCCTATCTGCCCGACGTGCCCAGCGCGCAGGAGGCCGGCCTGCCGGCGCTACAGATGAGCAACTGGTACGGCGCGCTGGCGCCGGCCGCCACGCCGCTGGCCACGCGCCAGCGGCTGGAACAGGCTTTCGCCAAGGTGATCGCCAAGCCCGAGCTGGCGCGCAAGCTGGCCGACGCGGGCCTCTCCGGCCCGCTGGGCGCGGCGGATTTCCAGGCCAAGCTCAACGCCGATCTGGACCGCTGGGTGCCCATGATCCGCCAGGCCGGCATCCGCACGGAATGACCACCGTGACGGAACGACGCCGCCTGCTGATGATCGGCCCGCTGCCACCGGGCCTGCGCGTCGCGCTGGCCGAACGCTATGAAC
>NZ_JAGTJY010000032.1:0-44176 GCF_018195695.1 Achromobacter sp. Marseille-Q0513
CTGCGGTTTGCGCCTAGCCCTGACGCCTACGGATGAATTTCGTCATGCGCACGTACCTACGGGACAGCACACTACTGTGCTGTCCCGTAGTGTCGTGCGGGCGTATCCGCGGGACGGCACACTAGGGCCAATGCTAGTGCCGGCGCGCCCGGGATCGCGGGCAGAATCCCGAGATTGCAACCAGAAGACTCTCCATGCACGCCAGCGTCCTGAAGTACTTTGTCGAAGTCGCCCGTTGCGGATCGATCCGCAAGGCCGCGCAGAACCTCTATGTCGCCTCCAGCGCGGTGAACCGGCAGATACTCAAGCTGGAAGCCGAGATGGGCACCGATCTGTTCGACCGCCTGCCCAACGGCATACGCCTGAACGCGGCCGGCGAGCGCATGCTGCAGCACATCCGCGCGACCCTCAACGACTTCCACCTGATGCGCGGCGAGCTGGACGAGCTGAAGGACGAACGCACGGGCCATGTATCTGTCGCCGCGATGGATTCGCTGTTCGTCGACCTGCTGCCCGCGGCTGTGGAGGAGTTCTCGGGACAATACCCCGCCGTGACGTATGCCATCACCGCCGTCACGCCCTGGGATGTGGCGTCCAAGGTGCTCAGCGGCGAGTACGACGTGGGCATCACCTTCATTTCCAAGCTGCCGGCCGGGCTGGACGTGATGACCCAGGTCGCGCTGCCGCCCGGCGTGGTGATGGCATCCTCGCATCCGCTGGCCAGGAAGGACGTCGTGAGCTTTGCCGACTGCCGCAGCCATGCCTTCCTGCGGCTGGAGGGGCGATTTCCCATGCAAGGCGGCGTGTCGCCGAAGTTCTCCGAATTCTGGGATCTGCTGACCCCCAGCGTGACCTGCAACTCCACCCTGCTGCTCAAGCGCCTGATCGTCACCGGGCGCGGCATTTCCTTTTTCTCGAAGCTGGCGTTCCTGGAGGAAATCTCCAGCGGCGAAGTGGTATGGCGTCCCATCGAGGAGCCCAATATCAACGCCCTGACCGTCGGCATCGTCGTGCCGAGCCAGCGGCCGCTATCCAAGGTGACGCTGGAGTTCGCCCGCGGCGTCGCCCAACGCATCAAGCGCCTGGAGCTATCGCTGCTCGATGCCTGAATGGCGGCCCAGGAAGACTGCCGCCCTGCTCTGTCCACAACTCCATCTCACTCTACCCACATTGATCCCATGAAACCGAACTACATCGCCGGCCAGTGGCTGGACAGCGCCGCCTGCGTCGCCAACATCAATCCTTCCGACACGCGCGATACGATCGACGATTACGCCCAGGCCGACGCCGGCATGGCCGACGCCGCGATCGCCGCCGCGCACGAGGCCAAGGCGGCATGGGGCCTCAGCACCCCGCAGGCCCGCGCGGATGCCCTGGACCGCATCGGCGCCGAAATCCTCGCGCGCCGCGAGGAGCTGGGCCGGCTGCTGTCGCGGGAAGAAGGCAAGACGCTGCCCGAAGGCATCGGCGAAGTTACGCGCGCCGGCAACATCTTCAAGTTCTACGCCGGCGAAGCCCTGCGCCAGCGCGGCGACAAGCTGGCCTCGGTCAGGCCGGGCATAGAGATCGACGTGACGCGCGAACCCGTGGGCACGGTCGGCATCATCGCCCCGTGGAACTTCCCGATCGCGATTCCCGCCTGGAAAATCGCGCCCGCGCTGGCCTATGGCAACACGGTCGTGTTCAAGCCCGCCGAACTGGTGCCGGGCTGCGCCTGGGCGCTGGCCGAGATCATCAGCCGGGCCGGGCTGCCGGCGGGCGTCTTCAACCTGGTGATGGGTCGCGGCTCGCAGGTGGGTCAGGCCCTGCTGGACGACCGCCGCATCGACGCCATTTCCTTCACCGGTTCGGTCGCCACGGGCCGGCGCGTGGCGCTGGCCGCCGCGCAACGCATGGCCAAGGCGCAGCTGGAAATGGGCGGCAAGAATCCGATGGTGGTGCTGGACGACGCCGACCTGGACGTGGCAGTGGAGTGCGCGGTGCAAAGCGCGTTCTATTCCACGGGGCAGCGCTGCACGGCAGCGAGCCGGATCATCGTCGAGCAAGGCGTCTATGCGCGCTTCCTGCGGAAAATGCAGGACCGTGCGGCCTCGCTCAGGATCGGCCACGCGCTGGAGGCTGGAACCGACATCGGCCCCGTCGCCAGCCGCGACCAACTGGAACAGAACCTGCGCTACGTGGACATCGGCAGGCAGGAAGGCGCGCGATTGCTGTGCGGCGGCGGCGAGCTGCAGCTCGGCACGCCGGGCCACTACATGGCGCCCGCCATCTTCGCGGATTGCGACAACGCCATGCGCATCTGCCGCGAAGAAATCTTCGGACCGGTCGCGGCGGTCATGCCGGCCCGGGACTACGAGCACGCGCTGGCCCTTGCCAACGACACGGAATTCGGCCTGGCCAGCGGCATCTGCTCGACGTCCCTGAAGCATGTCCAGCACTTCAAGCGGCACGCGCAGGCCGGCATGGTGATGGTGAACGTGCCGACCGCCGGCGTGGACTACCACGTGCCCTTCGGCGGCCGGAAGGGATCCAGCCTGGGTTCGCGCGAGCAAGGCAGCCACGCGATCGAGTTCTACACCACGGTGAAGACCGCCTACGTGGCGGGCTGAGAGCTTGCCGTAATGCCGGCGCCCTCCCCCCCGGGACGGCGCCGGTGCGTGCCGATCAGCGCGTTTCCGTCACCCCGCCGCCGCGCAGCGCCGTGTCCAGGTAATCGCTGCGCGCCCGCGCGTCCGGGAAGCGCATGTCGCGGTAGCTGACGAAGCGCGAACCGCGCACCAGGCGATAGCCCAGCCAGATCAACAGGAACAGCGGAATGCCGACGTACGTGGCCACCACCCCGCCCCAGTCGATGCGGTCCTGCAGGAAGGCCTGGTAGTTCTGCCCCAGCGTGATGATCAGGCACAAGGCGAAGGCGAAGATCGGGCCGAACGGGAAGAACGGCGAGACATAGGGCAGATCCGCCAGGTTGCGGCCCTGAACCACATAGCCGCGGCGGAAGCGGTAATGGCTGATGGCTATGCCCAGCCAGGCGATGAAGCCCGTCATGCCCGAGGTGTTCAGCAGCCAGACGTAAACGGCCTTGGGGCTGAAGATGAAGCTGAAGAAGCACAGCGCCGCGACCACGGTCGTGGCCACCAGCGCCCACAACGGCACGCCGTTGCCGGTCACGCGGCCGAACACCGCCGGCGCCTTGCCGTCGCGCGCCAGGCTGTACAGCATGCGGGTGGCGGCGTACATGCCGGAGTTGCCGGCCGACAGCACCGAAGTCAGCACCACCGCGTTCATGACCGAGGCGGCCGCCAGCAGGCCGGCGCGCTCGAAGATCAGCGCGAAGGGGCTGACGCTGACGTCGGTGACTTCGGTGCGCAGCAGCTGCGGATCGGTATAGGGAATCAGCAGGCCGATGACCAGGATGGCCATCACGTAGAACAGCAGGATGCGCCAGAACACCTGGCGCACCGCGCGCGGCAGGTTGCGCGCGGGATCCTTGGATTCGCCGGCCGCGATGCCGATGAGTTCGGTGCCCTGGAAGGAAAAGCCCACCACCATGGCCACGCCGATCAACGCCGCGAAACCGCCCGCGAAAGGCGCGTCGCCCACGGTCCAGTTGGCCAGGCCGCCGGTCTCGCCGCCGCGGATGATGCCCAGCAGCATCATCACACCCATGGCCACGAAGGCCAGCACCGCCACCACCTTGATCAACGCGAACCAGAATTCGGCTTCGCCGAAGCCGCGCGCGGACAAGGCATTGAGCCCGAAGGTGATCGCCAGGAACAGCGCGCTCCAGTACACGCCTGGAACGTCGGGGAACCAGTAGGCCATCACCAACTGCGCGGCCACCAGGTCCACTGCCACCGTGACGGCCCAGTTGTACCAATAGTTCCAGCCCAGCGCGAAACCGAAGCCTTCTTCGACGTAGCGCGCGCCATAGGTCGAGAACGAGCCGGAAACCGGCATGGCCGCGGCCAGCTCGCCCAGGCTGGTCATCAGGAAATAGACCATGATGCCGATCAGCGCGTAACCCAGCAGCGCGCCCCCGGGGCCGGCCTGGGCCACGGTCGCGCCCGAGGCCACGAACAGGCCGGTGCCGATCGAGCCGCCGACGGCGATCATCGTCAGGTGGCGCGCGGACAGGGCGCGGCGCAGGCCGGAGGGGCTTTCGCCTCCGGTCACGGCCTTGCTGGCGGCGCGGGATTCATCGTGTTCCGATGGTGCCAAAGTGCATTCCTTATGGGATCTGGGGAAGCCCGGGAAATGCCGCGGGATAGGCCGCCGGCGCTCCGGGTATCCGAGCAACGCGCGAGCATAGCAAAAAAATGAGCCCACCCCCGAGCGCTCACGCGCTCCCCCTCAAGGGGGCGCCACTGCGGACCGGCAAAGCCGGCTCCGCGAGGCCCCGCTTGGGGAAGCCCTGTCGGGAGCGGCGGTGGTGCAAATGCGATCAGGGTAGCCTTGTCGCGGCAGCGCTGCGCTGGCGCTGCCGCAATAGCAGACTTGTAGCAGGAAGCCGATTCCCTGTCCCCATATTGCTGATGAATCAACGAGGGACAGGGAAGATATGCCTGGACGCGCCGTGCCGGCTATTGGAAGGCGGTTTCCATGAAGGTGCGCAGCTTGCGGGAGTGCAGGCGTTCGGGCGGCATGCCGCGCAGGCGTTCGAGGGCGCGGATGCCGATTTCCAGGTGCTGGTTGACCTGGCGTCGATAGAAGGCGCTGGCCATGCCGGGCAGCTTCAGTTCGCCGTGCAGCGGCTTGTCCGACACGCACAGCAAGGTGCCGTAGGGCACGCGGAAGCGGAAGCCGTTGGCGGCGATGGTGGCGGATTCCATGTCCAGGGCGATGGCGCGCGACTGGGCGAAGCGTTCGACCAGTTCGACGTGGTCGCGCAGCTCCCAGTTGCGGTTGTCGATGGTGGCCACGGTGCCCGTGCGCATGATGCGCTTCAGGTCCCAGCCCGACAGGCCAGCCACCTCTTCGACCGCCTGTTCCAGCGCCACCTGCACCTCGGCCAGCGCCGGCACGGGCACCCAGGTCGGCAGGTCGGCGTCCAGCACGTGATCCTCGCGCACATAGCCGTGCGCCAGCACGTAGTCGCCCAGGCGCTGGGAATCGCGCAGGCCGGCGCAATGGCCCAGCATCAGCCAGGCGTGCGGGCGCAGCACGGCGATGTGGTCGGTGATGGTCTTGGCGTTGGACGGGCCCACGCCGATATTGACCAGGGTGATGCCGGAATGGTCGCCGCGCACCAGGTGATAGGCCGGCATCTGCGGCAGTCGCGGCGGCTCGCCCGCCTCGGCCGGGCCGCTTTCGCCGCGCCGGGTGATGCGGTTGCCGGGTTCCACCAGCATCTCGTAATCCTGGTTGCCGCTGGCCATCAAGGCGCGGGCGCGGGCGCAGAACTCGTCGACGTAGAACTGGTAGTTCGTGAACAGCACGAAGTTCTGGAAATGGGTGGGCGCGGTCGACGTGTAGTGCTGCAGCCGGTGCAGCGAGTAGTCCACGCGCTGCGCGGTGAAGGGCGCCAGCGGCTTGGGCTCGCCGTCCTTGCCGCGCCAGGAGCCGTTGACGATGGCGTCGTCGGTCACGGCCAGGTCGGGCACGTCGAACAGGTCGCGCAGCGGGCGCTTGAGCGCTTCCAGGTGCTCGCCCTCGACGTAGGCGCCTTCCGGGAAGGCGAAATGCAGGGGAATGGGCGAGTCCGACTCGCCCACCTCGACCGCCACGCGGTGGTTCTGCAGCAGCAGTCCGACCTGCTCGATCAGATAGTCGCGGAACAGCGCCGGCTGGGTGATCGTGGTCTGGTAGATGCCGGGTTCGGCCACGTGGCCATAGGACAGGCGCGTGTCGATGGGGTCGTAGGTCTCGACACGGATGCGGATGGCCGGGTAGTAGGCCCGCGCCCGCGACTTGTCGCCTTCCCGGGCGCCGGCGTGCTCCAGCACTTCATGGAAGGCCGCCCGCAGGAAGGCGGTATTGCGGCTGTAGATCTCTTCGAGCCGGTCGACCGCGGCAACCGCGTCCTGGAAGGGTTCGAAAGGCAAGGCGTCGGGCCGGTTCATGGAGGATTCGGGGTGGACTACGTTCATCATTGCGCTTTTACTCCGCTTTCTTATCTGTTTTATGTCGGCCTTGCGGCGCCGCCGCATGCGGCATGCGCGGCACCGGGCCGATGCATTGATTATGCATGAGCCGCGCGTACATGAACGGTCATCGCGGCGACTGTCGCGCGCAAGGGGCGCACGGAACCCATCGCGCCCGATTCCAGGCAGCCGGCCTCGGCCCGTTACTCTTTATTCTGCGAATGACGTAACAATGGCCCCGCCGGGATGCTGCATTGCACGACAAATGTAATGAAACTTTATTCCATTACAATGGTACTGCAGCACCGGTGAGGACCGCCCGGCGCTGCGCCCTTTCCGCCGGCTTGCCAGGGTGCCGTAACCCCTGGCCAAGCCTTGCCGCCCGCTCCGATTTCCTGAAGTGACGCAATGACGCCGCCTACGCGAAAAGACCGAACTGCCCCTCCCCGCCTTGCCTGCCTGTTGTCCGTCCCCCTTCTGGCGCTGACCCTGTCCTGGATCCCGGGCGCCGCCCAGGCCTCGCTGTCCACCGCCACCCAGGCCCGCGCCAACCTCAACGGCCTGCGCCTGGCGCAAGAACCCACCGTCCCCACCCTGCGCGAACGCGTCGTGCAAGCCGGCCTGGAAGCCATCGGCACCCCCTATGCCTGGGGCGGCGACGACGCCTCCGAGGGCTTCGACTGCAGCGGCCTGGTCCTGCATGTCTTCCGCGAGATCGCCGGCCTGGAACTGCCCCGCACCGCGCGCCAGCAGCGCACCGAAGGCGAAGCCATCAAGAACAAGCAGAACCTGCGTCCCGGCGACCTGGTGTTCTTCGCCACCCGGGGCCGAGGCGTCACATCGCACGTGGGCATCTATATCGGCCAGAACAAGTTCGTGCACGCCCCGCGCCGCGGTGCCAAGGTGCGCGTGGACGAAATGAAGAATCCCTACTGGACCAAGCGCTACGTCGGCGCCCGCCGCTATCTGGAACCGACTCCCGGCCAGATGCTCGCCCAGGCTGAGCGCTAAAAGAAACACCCCAAGCGCGTAGGCTTGGGGCAATCGAATTGCTCATGGCGCCAGAGCAGGCGCCACGCCAGCGGGGCCGCGCGGATCCGGCTTTGCCGGTCCGCAGCGGCGCCCCCCTTGAGGGGGGAAGCGCGCAGCGCTTCGGGGGGTGAGCCTCCCCCTAGCCGCGGCCTACGAAGGGCATGTTGGTGGCCATGATGGTCATGAACTGCACATTGGCGTCCAGCGGCAGGCGCGCCATCGCGGCCACGGCCTGCGCGACGTGCGCTACGTCCATGCGCGGCTCCACCTTGGTGCTGCCGTCGGCCTGCAGGATGCCGGCGGCCATGCGCTCGGTCATGTCGGTCGCCGCGTTGCCGATGTCGATCTGGCCGCAGGCGATGCCGTAGGGCCGGCAATCCAGCGAAATCGACTTGGTCAGGCCGGTCACCGCGTGCTTGGTCGCGGTATAGGCGATGGAAAACGGCCGCGGCGCATGCGCCGAGATCGAGCCGTTGTTGATGATGCGGCCGCCGCGCGGCGTCTGCGACTTCATGACCCGGATGGCGGCCTGCGCGCACAGGAACATGCCGGTCAGGTTGGTGTTCACCACATCGCGCCAGACATCGACCGACAATTCCTCGATCGGCACCGCCGGCGCGCCGCGTCCGGCATTGTTGAAGAGCACATCCAGGCGCCCGTACTCACGCTGCGCCGCGTCGAACAGATCCCGCACCGCATGC
Organism: Achromobacter sp. Marseille-Q0513; assembly: GCF_018195695.1. Classification (NCBI taxonomy): domain Bacteria; kingdom Pseudomonadati; phylum Pseudomonadota; class Betaproteobacteria; order Burkholderiales; family Alcaligenaceae; genus Achromobacter; species Achromobacter sp. Marseille-Q0513. The sequence goes on from NZ_JAGTJY010000032.1 coordinate 7,817, forward strand.
TCGTCGGACACATCCGTCGGCATCACCAGCGCGCGCACGCCGTCTTCGCCCGCCGCCGTGCGCGTTTCCTCAAGCAGTTCGCGGCGCCGGCCCGCCAGCACCACGCGGTAACCCTGGGCCAGGAACTCCAGCGCCACCGCCCGGCCTATGCCCGTGCCCGCTCCGGTCACCAGGGCCACGCGCTGCGCGTCGATCTCGTTCGTATGCATCGGATTCTCCTTCTTGTCGATGGGCGAAATCCTACCCCAAGGCCATGGCGCACGCTGCAAGCGAACGTACCAGCGCGGTTTCACCGTCTTTCGGGTTGGGATCAAGGCGCGGGCGCAGCCTGACACGACTCAAGCGCCAGCCTGCGCGATGATCTGTCACAAGTTTCTTTATAATTTATGGAAATTTGCTTATTACAAAAATCAGCACCAAACGGAGAAGCTCCATGCCTAGACGGTCCCTCACCGTTGCGCGACGCCGGGCCTGCGCCCTGGCGCTGGGCGCCCTGCTTGCCGCGCCGGCCTGTACGCTCGGCGCGCCCGACGGCGCCCAGATCAGCACCCAGGGCGCCAACGGCGCGCCCGCCTGTGTCACCTGTCACGGCGCCAAGGGCGAAGGCAATCCCTCCGCCGGCTTCCCGCGACTGGCGGGTCTGGGCGCCAAGTACCTGGCCGAACAGCTGGATGCCATGGCCGATGGCGGACGCGTCAGTCCGATCATGAAAGCCACGGCCCAGGCGCTCGATCCCGCTCAGCGCCAGGCCGTCGCCGCGTACTACGCCTCCCTGCCCTCGCCGCTGGATACGGACAAACTCGCCGCGACCGCGATGGGCCGCGCCGCGCCCGCCGACACCGGCGCCTGGCTGGCCACCCGGGGTGCCTGGGACAAGAATGTCCCCGCCTGCAACCAATGCCACGGTCCCGGCGGCATCGGCGTCGGCGATAACTTCCCCGCGCTGGCGGGCCAATCGGCCGCCTACATCTCCGGCCAGCTGCGCGCCTGGCGCCAGGGCCAGCGCCCGCCCGGCCCGCTGGGCCTGATGCCCGCCGTGGCCACCCGCCTGACCGACGCCGAAATCGATGCCGTGTCGGCCTACTACGCCGGCCTGCCCAAGGCCGCCGAGCAACTCGCCGCGCAAGCCGCCGCTCCGGGAGCCAAGCAATGAAACCGCGCCTGACCCGCTCGCCCGTCGCCTGGCTCGCCGCCGCCCTCGCCCTGTCGATGTCCACCGCCGCGCTGGCCGCCGAGCCGCGCCCCAGCTTCACGCCGCCGTCGGCCGCCTCCTTGCCCGACACCGAGTTCGGCAAGATCGTGCGCCAGGGTGAACAGATCTTCCTGCACACGCCCCAGGCCGCCAGCAAGTTCGTCGGCAATGACCTGAATTGCAGCAGCTGCCACCTGGACGCGGGCCGCCGCCCGGACTCGGCGCCCATGTGGGCCGCCTATGTGCTGTATCCCGCGTACCGGGCCAAGAACGGCCACGTCAATACGCTGGCCGAGCGCCTGCAGGGCTGTTTCCGCTACAGCATGAACGGCAAGCCGCCCGCCGCCGACGATCCCGTGCTGACGGCTTTACAGACCTATATGTTCTGGCTGGCCAGCAAGGCGCCGACCGGCGTCGCGCTGGAAGGCCAGGGCTACCGCAAGCTGCCCGCGCCGGCTCAGAAGGCCGATTACCTGCGCGGCGAAAAGGTCTACGCCCAGTACTGCGCCGTGTGCCACGGCGCCGAGGGCCAGGGCCAGAAGAACGGCAAGCACTGGGTCTTCCCCGCCTTGTGGGGAGCGGACTCGTTCAACTGGGGCGCCGGCATGCACCAGATCGGCAACGCGGCCGGCTTCATCAAGGCCAACATGCCCTTGGGACAGGCCGGCATGCTGAGCGACCAGGAAGCCTGGGACGTCGCCTATTTCATGAACGCCCACGAACGGCCGCAGGATCCGCGCTACGCCGAGTCGGTGGCCGCGACCCGTGCCAAGTACCACGACTCCGACGACTCGCTCTACGGCATCGAGGTCAACGGCCATCTGCTGGGCAGCGATTCCCCCGCGCCCGGCGGCAAGCTGTTGCAGGCGGCCAAGCCCTGAACCGCTGAAAACGCGGCGCGGCAGCGGGTTTCGCCCCTGCCGCGCCGCGCGATTTGTTATTCTTGCGGTCTCGGCATCACACGCTCGTCACATATTCATGCACGCCAATTCCGGAAACGTCTTCATGGTCGTCGCGCCCAGCGGCGCGGGCAAATCCAGCCTGGTCAGGGCCCTGCTCCAGCAAGACCCTTCCATCCTGCTCTCGGTTTCCTGCACCACGCGCGCGCCGCGTCCCGGCGAAGAAGACGGTCGCGAATACCGCTTCGTGGCGGTCGACGATTTCAAGCGCATGCGCGACGAGCAGGCCCTGCTGGAATGGGCCGAAGTGCATGGCAATTTCTACGGCACGCCCCGCGACCGCATCGACGCCGCCACCCGCGAAGGACGCGACGTGCTGCTCGAGATCGACTGGCAGGGCGCGCGCCAGGTCAAGCAGCGTTTTCCGGGCGCCATCGGCATTTTCATCCTGCCGCCGTCGATCGAGGAACTCGAAGCCCGGCTCAAGGCGCGTGGCCAGGACGAGCCGCAAGTCATCGCGCGCCGGCTCATGGCGGCGGGCGGTGAAATCGCACACGCCCCGGAATGCGAATATGTTATTATTAATCAAGAATTTAGCGTGGCCCTGTCGGAACTGACCCAAATCGTCAGCGCCGCGCGGCTGCGCTTTTCGTCTCAGGCCGCCCGCCACGCTCCGCTGTTCGCGCAGCTCGGCATCCCGGCGGCGCACTGAAACGCAAGCATTTCCTTCCATTTCCATCAGCACCAGGTGTCCTAATGGCTCGCATTACCGTCGAAGACTGTCTGAACCAGATCCCCAACCGTTTCAAGCTCACGCTGGCCGCGACCTACCGCGCCCGCGAGCTGGCGCAAGGCCATGCCCCGCGCCTGGACAGCAAAGACAAGCCCACGGTCACTGCGCTGCGCGAAATCGCGGGCGGCCTCACCGGCGTGGAAATGCTCCGCAAAGTTCCGACCTGATTCTCTCCGGGGGCGGCACGCATGGCTTTTCCCGGGCTGAAGTACGCTTCATCAGGTCTGCTCGCCGCCTTGCGCGCCGGCTCCCGTCTGGGACGGCGCACGGGCAAGAAGGACAAGACCCCGCCTCCACCGCCTTCCGTCGCCGCCCAGGAGGCGGCTGACGCGACGGCCTCTCCCGTCGCCTCCCTGGCGCCGCTGACCGAGATCATCGGCAGCTATCTCGACAAGAAAGATGTAGAACGCGTGCGCGAAGCCTACCGCTTCGCCGACCAGGCGCATCTGGGCCAGTTCCGCGCCAGCGGCTCGCCCTACATCTCGCATCCCATCGCCGTCACTGAAATCTGCGCGGGCTGGAAGCTCGACGTCAACGCGCTATCGGCCGCGCTGCTGCACGACGTGATGGAAGACCAGGGCGTCACCAAGACGGAGCTCGCCGAGAAATTCGGCCCCGAGGTCGCCGAACTGGTCGACGGCCTGTCCAAGCTCGACCGCCTGGACTTCGCCACCAAGGCCGAACAGCAGGCCGAGAGCTTCCGCAAGATGCTGCTGGCGATGGCGCGCGATGTGCGCGTCATCCTGATCAAGCTGGCCGACCGGCTGCACAACATGCGCACGCTGGACGCGGTCAACCCCGAAAAGCGCCGCCGCATCGCGCGCGAGACGCTGGATATCTATGCGCCCATTGCGCATCGTCTGGGCCTGAACCTGCTGTTCCGCGAACTGCAGGACCTGTGCTTCGCGGCCATGCACCCGAACCGCTACCAGGTGCTGTACAAGGCCGTGCTGGCCGCGCGCGGCAACCGTCGCGAAGTCATCAGCAAGATCGCCGACTCGGTGCGCGCCGCCCTGCCCGCGGCCGGCATCGAGGCAGAGGTCACCGGCCGCGAGAAGACCCTGTTCGGCATCTACCGCAAGATGGTCGACCAGAAAAAGTCCTTCTCGGACGTGCTGGACATCTACGGTTTCCGCGTCATCGTCCATACCCTGCCCGAGTGCTATCTGGCGCTGGGCACGCTGCACCAGCTGTATCGCCCGGTGCCGGGCAAGTTCAAGGACTACATCGCCATTCCCAAGGTGAACGGCTACCAGTCCCTGCACACCACGCTGGTCGGCCCCTACGGCACGCCCGTGGAATTCCAGTTCCGCACCCGCGACATGCACCATGTGGCCGAGGAAGGCGTGGCCTCGCACTGGCTGTACAAGGGCGCCGACCTGACCCTCAACGACCTGCAGAAGCGCACCCACCAGTGGCTGCAATCGCTGCTGGACATCCAGAGCCAGACCGGCGATTCCGGCGAGTTCCTGGAGCACGTCAAGGTCGACCTGTTCCCCGACGCGGTCTATGTGTTCACCCCGCGCGGCAAGATCATCTCGCTGCCGCGCGGCGCCACGCCGGTGGACTTCGCCTACGCCATCCACACCGACATCGGCAACCAGGCCGTGGCCGCCAAGGTCAACGGCGAGTTCGTGCCGCTGCGCACCGAAATGAGCAGCGGCGACACGGTGGAGATCGTCACGTCGCCAGCCTCGCGCCCCAACGCGCAGTGGCTGAACTACGTGCGCACCGGACGGGCTCGCTCCGAGATCCGCCACTACCTGCGTACAGTCAAGTACGAGGAATCGGTCGCCTTCGGCGAACGCCTGCTGGGCCAGGCCATGCAGGAGCTGCGCATGCCGCTGCCCGCCACCGACGATCCCGCCTGGCAGAAGCTGGCGCGCAGCACCGGCGCCAGCTCGCGCGAGGAAATCCTGGCCGACATCGGCCTGGGCAAGCGCCTGGCCGCCGTGGTCGCGCGCCGTTTCGCGCCCGAGCACCAGCTGGTCGCCACCACCGCCGCCGCGGTGGACGAGCTGACCTCGGCCCGCAGCGCGCCCATCCTGATCCAGGGCAACGAAGGCCAGGCGGTGCAGCTCGCGCCCTGCTGCGGCCCCTTGCCCGGCGATCCCATCATCGCCGGCATGCGCATGGGCCACGGCCTGGTCGTGCACACGGCCGACTGCCCGGTGGCCATGCGCCAGCGCCTGCGCGAGCCGGAACGCTGGATCAACGTGGGCTGGGACGCGCACACGGCCAAGCACCTGGCCACCCGCCTGGACATCGTCACGCGCAACGAGCGCGGCGTGCTGGGCCGGCTGGCCGCCGAAGTCACGGCCGCCGACGCCAACATCGTCCACGTCACGATGCACGACGACGCCGTCGCCACGGTATCGCTGCACCTGACCATCCAGGTCGACAGCCGCAAGCACCTGGCCCAAGTGATCCGCGCCATCCGGCACGTGCCGCAGGTGCAGAAGATCGTCCGAGTGAAAGGGTGACCCACCCCCGAAGCGCTGCGCGCTTCCCCCTCAAGGGGGCATGTCTACGGACCGGCGGAGCCGGATCCGTGACATCCCGATTGGGGGGTACCCGTTTTTATTGCGGCGTGATCTTTATTGCTGCCTGATCTCTGCGACTGTTCTCGTCATTCAGGCGGGACTTGCCGCGCGGCGCAGTACCTGGCCTGTACGGGCGGATAGCGTCTGGCGGCCGTCCCAGGTCTGGCTGCCGTTGAGCCATACGCCCTCGATGCCCTCGCTGACCTGTATCGGGTCTTCGAAGGTGGCGCGATCCTGGATGCGGTCGGGGTCGAACAGGACCAGGTCGGCGTGGCAGCCGGTTTCTATGCGGCCGCGGTCCTGCAGGCCGTATTGTTGCGCGGCCTGGCCGGTCATCTTGTGGATGGCCTGTTCCAGCGTCATCAGGCCGGATTCACGCACCATCTTTGCCAGGATGTGCGGGAAGGTGCCCCACTGGCGCGGATGCGGGCGCGGATCGAATGGCAGGCCGTCGGAGCCGAACAGGGTCAGCGGGTGGCGGGCGATGCGTTCCACGTCGCCCGGGTCCATCACGAAATAGATCGCGGCGGCTGGCTTCAGCTTTTCCAGCAGGCCAGCTTCGTCCAGGCCCAGCGTGGCCATCAATTCGTGGAAGTCGCGCCCGCCAGCTTCCGGATAACCCTTGGACCAGGTGATCATGGTGCGCGACGACTGGCTGACGCGGTCCAGCCGCAGCATGGTGGATGTGGCCGGATACGGGTGGCAGTCCAGGCATAGCGGCTGCGAGCGCGCGGCCTCGGCCAGTATTCCCAGCGTCTGCTCGGACCGCCCGAAGTTGCGCTTGCCGGCGACCTTGTGGTGCGAGAACACCACCATGCAATCCAGTGCGCGGCCAACCCGCAGGGCTTCCTCGATGGACGCGACGATATCGTCCGTCTCGTCGCGCAGATGGGTGGAGTAGATGCCGCCCAGCCGCTTCAGCGGCTCGCAGACCGCGATGATCTCCGCCTCGGAGGCCGCGGCCGCGGGCGGATAGAAGGTGCCGGTGGACACGCCGAACGCGCCGGCGCGCAGCGCCAGTTCGACCTCGCGGCGCATGGCGTCGATTTCCTGGGGCGTAGCGGCCCCCGACACGTCCCGCATGGCGCGGACCCGCAGCGTGGAATGCCCCACCAGCGGCACCACGTTGACGTTGGCCGGCTGGCTTCGCAGCGCATCCAGCCATGCGCCGAAGGTCTCGAAGCGGAACAGCGCCGGCGGTCCCATCAAATCCAATGGCTGCGGCGGATCGGCATGGACCAGCGGCGCGACGCTGATGCCGCAATTGCCGGTCACCACGGTCGTGATTCCCTGTGACACCTTGGGCTTCATGTCCGGATGCACCAGCAGGTAGCCGTCGTCATGCGTATGGGTATCGATGAAGCCCGGCGCGAGCACGCGCCCGTCCGCCTCGATGATCCGATCGGCGCGCCAGCCGTCCAGCTCGCCCACCGCCACGATCCTGCCGCCGGCGACCGCCACGTCCGCGCGGCGTCGCGACGCGCCGGTTCCGTCGACCAGCGTGGCCCGCCGAAACATCAGCTCCGCTTCCGGCCGCTGCCCAGTCATCTTGTTTTCCATGCCTATCTCCTTCATTTCGCTTTCGCCACCGCGCCGGAGCCGGTCCTTCAACTTGCGCGTCGCTACAACGCGATCCTAAAACATCCCGTCCTCGCCGCAACACGGGCGGCCGGGCCTATGCAACAATCGTTTCACGCTCAATCCCGCGACCCAGACCATGCCGCCATCACCCGCCAAGCCGCCCCACTCCCTGGACGCCCTGCTCGCCGCGCTGCGCGAGCAGTTCGGCGAGCTCAGCGCCCAGCTGCAAAGCGGCGCGCGCCATCTGCTCGACCATCCCAGCGAAGTACCGCTGCTGTCGATGCGCAAGATCGCGGCGGACGCCGGCGTGCAGCCGGCCACCCTGGTGCGCCTGGCCCAGCATCTGGGCTATGACGGCTGGCAAAGCCTGCGGCTGGTCTTCGTCGATGCGTTCCGCGGCGGTCCGCAGCCGTATGCGCAACGCGCGCAGAAGCTGGTGCGCGAAAGCGGATCCGACCGCATGCTGGAAACCATGTTGCAGGCGCAGCACCGCAACCTGGAGCAGACCGGCGCCGCCAACGCCAAGCCGCTGTCGCAGGCGGCCGCCATCCTGGCCGGCGCCAGCACCGTGCACGTGGCGGGATTCCGCTCCAGCTACCCGATCGCCTTCGGCTTTCACTACCTGTACCGTCTGTTCCGCGATTCCGTGCACCTGGTGCGCGGCGACGCCGGCACGCTGGAAATGGATCTGCGGGCCCTGAAGCCGGACGATGCGGTGGTCATGGCCAGTTTCGCGCCCTACTCGCAGGAAATCGTCCGCGTCGCCGAGGCCGCGCGCAGCGCGGGCAGCAAGGTCGTCGCGCTGAGCGACAGCGTGGCGGCGCCGATCGCGCTGCAAGCCGACTGCACGCTGGTGTTCTCGGTGGACAGCCAGTCCTTCTTCCCGTCGATCAGCGCCGGCATGGCGCTGGTCGAAGCGCTGGTGCAGCAACTGCTGGCGCAGGAAGGCAAGGGAGCGATCAAGACCCTGAAACAGGCGGAAGAGCAGTTGCACCGCAGCGGCGCCTACCTGCCGTCCGCCGGCCGTGGCTGAGCAGGAAAGCCGCACACGCCCTCCTCTTCCAGGCGCATGGCCGCGGCCAGGCACGAGGCCTCGCCCCCAGGCGGGCCGATCAACTGCACGCCCAGGGGCATGTCCGCGCCCGGCACGGCCACCGGCGCCGCGACGACGGGCAGGCCCGCCAGCGATACCGGCCGCGTCATGTGCCCCGCGTCCGCGCGCGGCGCATAGATGCGCCCCTGCTCGCCGACCAGGCGTTCGACACCGACTGGCGGCGCGGCATACGGCGTGGCGCAAGTCAGCAGCAGATCCACGTCCTCGAACAGGGCCTGCGTGCGCGCGCGCCAGACCCGTCGCCAGGCCTGCGCGGTCCGGTACCAGTCATCCGGCACGGCAAGGCCGGCCAACATCCGCTGCCTGACCATCGCGCTGTAGCCGGCATGACGCCCGGCAAAACCATGCCGCATGTGATTGCGCGCGACCTCGTAGGCGGAAATGATGCTGGCCGCGTCACGCGCGCGGTCCACATCCGGAAGGTCTATCATGCGCGCGGACGCGAAAGCGGCCGCCACGCGCAGCACCGCGTTCCAGGCTTGCGGCTCGGCATGCTCCGCGAAGCCGGCCCGCAGCACGCCAACCCGCAGCCGGCCCCGGCCGCCGGTCTCGGCTTCCGGCGCCGGGCCGCTCAACGCCCGCCAAGCCAGGGCGAGGCTGCCGGCATCCGCGGCCATCGGCCCCGCCGCGTCCAGGCTTTCCGCATAAGGAAAACATCCTCGCGTGGACAGGCGGCCAGTGCCGGGACGCAAGCCCCAGATGCCGCAGAAGGCGGCAGGCGCGCGAATCGAGCCATTGGTGTCGGAGCCCAGGCCCAGCGGCACCACGCCGGCCGCGATCGCGGCGGCCGTGCCCGCCGATGAGCCGCCCGTGATCCTCGAAGGATCCCGGGGATTGCGCACCGCGCCGCCGATCACATTCTCTCCCGTCGCGCCGCAGGCATACTCGTCCATGTGCGTCAGGCCGATGGGCACCGCGCCGGCGTCCAGCAAGGCCCGCAGCACGGCCGCATCCTGTGCGGCGGGCGCGTCCACCTGCCGTGGCGCCGCGCCGGCCAGCGTGGGATGGCCGCGCAGGTCGAACAGGTTCTTGGCCACGAACGGCACCCCGGCCAGCGCCGGCATGGCTACGCCCGCAGCCCGCTGGCGGTCCAGGGCTCGCGCCGCCGCCAGCGCCTCGGTCTCCAGCACGCGCGAGAACACATTGAAGCGCTGCACTGCGGCGGCACGCGCCAGGCAGTCTGCCGCGATCCGCTCGGCGCTGAGCCTGCCGCTCACGAAGGCATCGTGGATCGCCGCCGCGCTACGCTCAGATGCCATGGTTGTCTGCCTCCTTGGAATCGACGCGCGCCGATTCCTCCAGGGCCTGTTCCAGCGCCGGGACCATGCGCCCCATGTTGCGCACCAGATCGGCCGCCGCCCCGGCATCCTCGGCGGACACCGCGCCCTCCAGGCCGCGCAGCACGACATCCATCCAGGCCTGCGGGTCCGACGACTGCCGCGGATCCGCCAAGGCCGGCGTCATCGCACCGCTCCCGCCGCCATCAGGCGCTTCGGGATCGCAAGAATCAGCAGCGCCGCCGCCAGCATGAGCGCGGCCAGCACCAGCACCGCGATCGAGATGCTGCCGGTCCATTGCTTGACGCCGCCCATCAGCACCGGGCCGATCAGCCCGGCCAGGCTGGCGGCGCTGTTGATCAGGGCGATGCCGCCGGCGGCGGCGGTGCCGGCCAGGATGCGGCCCGGCAGCCCCCAGAACATGGCCAGCGTGGCCATCAGGCCGGACACGCCGACGGTCAGGAACACCATCGCCGCCACCGTATTGTGCGGGAACAGCGTGCTGGCCCACATGCCCGCGGCCGCCACCAATATCGGTATCGCCGTGTGCAGCCGGCGCTCGCCGCTGCGCTCGGCGTGCGCGGCATTGCGGTTCATCACGACGCAGGCCACGCCGTAGGGAATCGCCGTCAGGAACGCGATCTCCAGCGGCGACTGCATGCCGGTCGACTGGATGATGGTGGGCAGCCAGAACACCAGCCCGTAGTTGCCGATATTGAACAACAGGCAAATGGCCATCAACATCCACAGGATCGGGTTCTTCAGCGCATCCACGAGACTGCTGCTCTTGCGCGCGTTCTCGGCCGACAGCGCGCCGCTGACGGCCGCCGCCTCCTCCGGCGTCAGCCACGCCGCGGCCTGCGGCGATTCCGGCAGCATGCGCAGCACCAGCAGCCCCAGCAGGATCGCCGGCAAGGCTTCCAGCAGGAACATCCACTGCCAGCCTTGCAGTCCATGCAGGTCATGCGTGCCCGTCATCAGCGCGCCCGAGATCGGCCCGCCCAGCACCATGCCCAGCGGCATGGCCATGAACAGGATGGACATGATGCGCGCCTGGCGATCCGCCGGATACCATTTGTTCAGGTACATGACGGCTGCCGGGAAGAATCCCGCCTCGGTGACGCCGAGCAGGAAGCGCGCCACGTAGAACTCGGTGGGCGTCGTCACCAGCATGGTGCCCGCCGACACCAGGCCCCACAGGATCATGATGGCCGCCATGCAGCGCCGCATGCCCAGCTTGTAGATCAACAGGCTGCTGGGCACCTGGCACAGCATGTAGCCCCAGAAGAAGATCCCGGCGCCGATGCCGTAGACCACGTCGCTCAAGCCCAGCGCCTGCTGCATCTGCAGCTTGGCGAAGCCGACGTTGACGCGATCCAGGTAGCTGAAGAAGTAGCAGAGGACGATGAACGGTACGATGCGCCGGGTCACCTTGGCGTAGGCGGACGCCGCCCGTTCCGCGTTGGCCGGCGCGGTCGCGCCCATGCCCATGGTTCCTGCTTGCCCAGCGTTGCCGGCGATGCTCATGTCACGCTCCTTTCCCCATAGTCAGCCATGCGCGTGCATCCGATCGCCGCGCCATGGTCAGGAACGCATCGTAGAATTCATGAAACGTTTGATCTATAGGTAGATACCATGAAACATACGATTCAAAAATAAACGGGCAGGCGCGCGCAACCCGACGCCCCGGATCGCGAGCCGTCAAGGACAGCCAGAAGGAACAGCCCGAGAGGACGGACGGAACCGCCCTTCATGCGAGGGCCTTAATGAAAAAGAGCGGACGATGTCCGCTCTTTCGGGTGCGCAGCCGCCGGCGCAGGCCGGCGTCGGCAGCAATGCTCAGGCCACGTGCTGCAGGAAATCCCGCAGGCGCTGGCTGGGCGGATTGCCCAGCAGTTCCGTGGGCGGGCCGTCATGGGCCACCTTGCCGCCGTCGATGAAGATCAGCCGGCTGCCGACCTTGCGGGCGAATTCCATCTCGTGGGTCACGACCACCATCGTCATGCCCTCCTCGGCCAGGTCCTTCATGACCTTCAGCACTTCGTGCCGCAGCTCCGGATCCAGCGCCGAGGTCGGCTCGTCGAACAGCATCAGCTTGGGCTTGATCGCCAGCGCGCGGGCGATGGCCACCCGTTGCTGCTGGCCGCCCGACAACTCCGACGGATAGTGGTTCATGCGTTCGGCCAGGCCGACCTTGCCCAGCAGTTCCTGGGCCAGCTTGCGCGATTCGTCCCGGCCCATGCCGCGCGTGTGGACAGGCCCGAACATGACGTTCTCCAGCGCCGTCATCTGCGGGAACAGGTTGAACTGCTGGAACACCATGCCGGCCTCGCGCCGGATCTCGCGCACCTGGGCCGCGTCGCCCTTCACGCTCAGGCCGTCGACCAGCAGGTCGCCGCCGTTGATGGTCTCCAGCACGTTGATGCAACGCAGGAAGGTGGACTTGCCCGAGCCCGACGGCCCGACCACCACAACGACCTCGCCCGCGTCGATGTTCAGCGAAATGTCGTTCAGCACCAAGGACTCGCCGAAACGCTTGGTGACGTTGTGGAATTCAACCATGCTCATAGTATGCGCATCCTCTTTTCCAGCAGGCGCAGGCCCAGCGCCATCGCACCGGTCAGGATCAGGTAGACGATGGCCACCGCGGACCAGATCTCGACCGCGCGGAAGTTGGCGGCCATGATTTCCTGGCCCTGCCGCGTCAGTTCCGCCACGCCGATCACGATGAAGAGCGAGGAGTCCTTCAGACTGATGATGCACTGGTTGCCCAGCGGCGGGATCATGCGGCGGAACGCCACCGGCCCGATGATGTGCAGCAGGATCTTGTGGAACGGCAGCCCCATGGCCTGCCCGGCTTCCTTCAGGCCCTTGTGCACGGACAGCAGCGATCCCCGCACGATCTCGGAGATATAGGCGCCCGAATTGATCATCAGCGTGACGATGGCCGCCCATTCCGCGTCCACCCGGATTCCAGCCATGATGGGCAAGGCGAAATAGATGAACATCACCTGCACCACGATGGGCGTGCCGCGGATGACGGCGACGTACACCTGGGCGATGCCGGACAGGATGGGATGCCCGTAGGCCCGGACCACGCCGGAAAGCGCGCCGAGCAGGAACCCGCCGAACAAGCCCCAGAAGGTGATCTTGACGGTCATCAAGGTCCCTTCGAGCAGGTTGGGCAGCGCGTCCCGGATGACTGACCAGTCGAATTCCACGATTTCCCCCTCAGGCGCCCATGCGCGCCGCTACCAGGCGGGGATGCCGGCCGGCGCCGGGCGGCCTGGAGCCGCCCTTCGCCGGATCCGGCCGTCCCGCAGGAAACGACCGGATCGAACCGCTGCCGGGCAACCCCGAACTACCGAAAAGCCAAACGCGGCAATGCTCAGGGCTTCTTGCCAAACCACTTGGTGTAGATGGCGTCGTACTCGCCGTTGGCCTTGAGCGTGGCCAGCGCCTTGTTCACCTGCGGGACCAGATCGCTGCCCTTGGGGAAGGCGATGCCGTAGAAGTCGCCGCTCTTGACCGAGCCCACCACCTTCACGCGGCCCTTGCCGGCGGTGTTGGCGTAGTACTGCACGTTGGGCGTGTCATGCACGGCGGCGTCGACGCGGCCCGTGGCCAGCTCGAGATAGGCGTTGTCGATGTTGGGGAACAGCTTCAGCTTGGCGTCAGGCACCTGGGCTTTCAGGAAGTCCACCGTGGCGGTGCCGGTCTTGACGGCGACGGACTTGCCGGCCAGGGACTTGGCGTCCTTGATGTCGGTGTTCTTGTCGCCGACCAGGATGGCCAGGCCGCTTTCGTAGTAGGGATCGGAGAAGTCGATGACCTTCTTGCGATCGTCGCGGATGGTGATGCCGGCCAGCGCCACATCGATGTTCTTGGTCTGCAGGCCCGGGATGATGCCGTTGAAGTCCATGGGCTGGAGCTTGTACTGAAGCTTGAGCTCCTTGGCGATGGCCGCCCACAGGTCCACATCGAAGCCGGTATAGGTATTGCCCTGCTTGAACTCGAACGGCACGAAAGCGGTGTCGGTGGCCACGACCAGTTCCTTGGCCTGGGCCGACGAGGCGGCGCCGAACATGGCTACGGACAGGCCGACCAGCGCGGCGGCGAACTTGCGTTTGATCATGTAACTCTCCTCTTGGGGGACGCTCGAGGCCCCCCGGGTTTGTCGTCGGGGCATGATTCCTGGGGCAGCGCCGGGATCGCCGGCACAACGCATTGGCGATCTTAACGCATCCGTCCCCACCCGCCAGAGCTTAGAAAAATTACAATCCGCATGACACCCCGGAGAATCCCCCATGCCATACAAGCATGTACGCATCGCCGGCACGCGCCGGCAGGTTGGACAGGCGCTGGGCAAGCTGGCGCGCCCGCTGATGTCCGCCTACCTGGACCAGAGCGAGACCTGGGAAACGCTGCGCCCGTGGCGCGGGCATCCCTACCTGGACGCGCTGGCGGCGCAGGCCAAGGCGGCGCTGCCAGCCGTATGGGAGGAATTCGAAGGACTGGCCGAGGGCCTGGACATGCCGCTGGCCGACGCGCTCCTGTGGAACTGTCGCGGCGACCTGCTGCACAAGACCACCGACGGCTGCACCTCGGCGGCCCTGAAGTCGGCGGATGGCGCGCGCTGGATCGGCCACAACGAAGATGGCGACCCCTATCTGTATGGCCGCTGCCATCTGGTGGACGTGGCGCTGGATGACGCGCCCGGCTATCTCGGCTTCTACTACCCCGGCTCGCTGCCGGGCCATACCTTCGGCGCCAACCGCGCCGGACTGGTCCAGACCATCAACAACCTGCGCGCGCGCCAACGGCATGAAGGCGTGCCGCGCATGTTCCTGGCGCGCGCGGCGCTGGACTGCGCCACGCTGGAAGAGGCCGTGCAACTGCTGCGCGCCACGCCCTGCGCCGGCGGCTTTCATCACACGCTGGGCTCGGCCCAGGATGCCAGGCTGTTCAGCGTGGAAGTGCTGCCCGGCGATGTCTCGATACAGGAGATCGGCGCGCGCTACGGCCATGCCAACCACATGATCCACGCCGACACCGCCGCCCTGCCGCAGGTCGTCACCGACTCGTCCCGCGCGCGCCAGCACCGCATCGAAGGCATCGTCGACAGCTGGTCGCCCGCGACCGGCGGCGCCGAGTTGCTGGCCGCGCTGCACGACACCGAGGGCGAATTGCCGATCCTGCGCACGGACCGCGACGACCCGGACGGCGAAAACACGCTGGCCACCGCCGTGTTCGAAATCCGCGACGGCGAAGTCACGCTGCGCGTGTACGACCGCAAGCCGCGCGCGGACATCGCGCTGGACGTGATGAACGATCCCGACTGAGCAGGCCGGCGCGGCTTGCCGCGCCCGCCTCGCCCTACCAACGATAGCTGGCCGTGCCGATGATCCGTCTCGGTTCGCCGTAGAAGCAGCCGTAGGTGCAACTGCCGATGTAGGTCCTGTCGGTGAGATTGGTGGCATTGAGCGCGAAGCGCCACGGCCCCGTCGCATAGCTGACCATCGCATCGAACAGGGTGAACGCCGGAATGTCGTTATTGGCCTGGCTGCGGGCGCTGCCCACGTAGCGCATGCCGGCGCCCACCTTCAGGCCCGGCAGGCCAAAGCTGCCAAAGCTGTAATCACCCCATACCGACAACTGGTTGTACGGTACCCCTGCCGACCGGCGTCCGACCTGCTCGGGCTCCAGCGGGCTGGCCCGCGTGGTCCGGGCATCCGTATAGGCATACGCCAGGATGAGGTTGGCGTTGCGCCCCAAAGCCGAACGCGCCTCCAGTTCGAAGCCGCGCGAACGGACCTCGCCTGCCTGGATCATGAAGGATCGCGTGGGATCGTTCGGATCGGACACCGACACGTTCTTGCGCGTCAGCTGATAGACCGAGGCCGAGACCAGCGTATTGGAACCTGGCGGCTGATAGCGCAGGCCGGCTTCATACTGCTGGCCGGTGGTCGGCTTGAAACGGCCGCCCAGCCTGTCCACGCCCTCGGTGGGCTCGAACGATTCGCTGTAGCTGAGGAACGGCGCCAGCCCGTTGTCGGTCAGGTACACCAACCCCGCCCGGCCCGTGAAGGCGCTGCTCTTCTCGCCGTCGGCGGTCTTGGCGCCCGTGAAGTAGTCGCTGGCGTCATAGCGCACGGAATCGTGCCGCCCGCCCAGCAGCAGCACCCACTTGCCGGCGATCTTCATCTGGTCCTGCGCGTAGAGGCCCAGGCGCTTCGTATTGCTCTTCCAGGAAAAGGGATTTCGCGTGACGACGCCGCCAATCGGATTGCCATAGACCGGATCGTAGAGGTCGATGTTGGCCACCGAGCGCTGATAGCGTTCCGATTCGTGCTTCGCCAATGAATAGTCGATGCCGGCCAGCAGGGTGTGCTCCACGGGACCGGTGCTGACCAGGTATTGCAGCGAGGTATCCGAGACCACGCCCGATGAGCGGTCCCAGCGCGGCGCGGCGCCCCGGTACTCGGTAGTGCGCCCGTCGTCCTGCAAACCGCTGATCCAGATCGAGCGATACTCGTTGCGCGCGTTCATGTAGCGCAGGCTGTTGCGCAGTTTCAGCCGATCATTGAAAGCGTGCTCGAACAGGTAGCCGACCGAATAGCGATCCAGCACGAACCTGTCGTAGCCGGGTTCCCCGGTAAAGCGTCCGCGCGGAATGCGGCCATTGGGGTTGGGCAGGATGGTGCCGCTTTCCGGCAGGCCATACACATAGCCGGTCCGGTCATGCTGGTAGTCGGCCAGCAGCGTCAGGGACGTGGCGGCGCTGGGGCGCCACGCCAGCGCCGGCGCGACGTATGCGCGGCGGTCCGGCACATGATCGACGAAGGTGTCGCTGTCGCGGCCCAGGAAGGTCAGCCGGTACGACCATGCGCCCTGCTCATCCATCGGACCGCCGAAGTCGCCGGACAGCTGCTTGCGCCGGAAGCTGCCCGTCTCGACGTTCAGCTCGCGCAGCGGCGTGGCCGTGGGGCGCTTGCTGACGGTGTTGATGATGCCGCCGGGCGCGGCCGAGCCGTACAGCACCGACGACGCGCCCTTGAGCAGCTCGATGCGTTCCAGTCCGTAGGGCTCCTGCTGGCCATTGAAAATGTTGACCGTGTACTTGGTGCCGTCGCGGTACTGGTTGCCGTTGCCGTCGAGCTGGAAGCCCCGCACGTTCAGCGTGTCCGAGGTCCGGTCCAGGCCCTCGGAACGGCTGACGCCGGCCACATAGCCCAGCGCGTCCTGCAGATTCTGCGGCTTGAGGATCTCGATTTCCTCGGCCCCCACCACGCTGATCGATTGCGGCGTCTCGATCAAGGGCGTGTCGGTCTTGGTGCCGGTGGCGCTGCGCGTCGCGGCATAGCCCGTGAACGGGCCGGTGGCGGTCTCGCCGTAGGCGCCGGCGACCTCGATGGCCGGCAGCATCTGCGCATCGCCCGCGCCGGGCGCCGACCTGAGCCCATAGCCGCCGCCAGGCCGCGCCACCGCCTCCAGCCCGGTGCCGGCCAGCAGCGCGCGCAGGCCATCCCGCGCCGCGTAGCGGCCATTGATGCCCGGGCTTTGCAGGCTGCCGGTCTGCTCGGTGGAAAAAGACAGCATCAACCCCGATTCGCGGCCATAGCGGTTGAGCGCGGCCGTCAAGGGACCGGGCGGGATGTCATAGAAGCGCGGCTCGTCGGCGGGCTGCGCCTGCGCCGCCGGCGCGTACAACAGCGGCGGGATGCCGGCGCCACCGAGCAGCAGGCCATGAGCCGCGACGCAAGCAATGGCGCCCCGGCGCAGGCGCCGGACGGCGGGAATGGAGGCGGTCGGTGACGGGCGGCTGGAACCCATGGGGTATTTCCTCGGAACAAGAATGAAGGTGAGCGTGATTGCCTTACCTTCCATGCCCCGCGAATCGCGAAAAGGGATCAGCCTGGAAACATATGCCGTTCATGGGAGGCTACGCCTCAGCCGCCGCCATGATCGCCGCCGGCGCCAGGCTTGACCGTCACCCAATAGCGGGTCAGGTAGCTCAGCTCGATCGGCAGCGTATAGAGCAGGATTTCCAGCACGCGATCGGTGTTGGCCGTGGGATAGGTGCCGGTGACCGTCAGGTGGGCCACGCCCTCGTCCCAATCCAGGCGGCCCGGGCGGTAGCGGCCCAGTTCGGCCAGGAAGGCCGGCAGCGGCATGTCCTGCGCCACGATCATGCCCTGGGTCCAGGCCGCCGCGTCCTCGCCGACCGGGCCGGAAACCCTGGCCTGGTCGCGCATCAGCGTGCCCTGCTGCCCCGCGTGCAGGATCACGGGCACGCCGCCATGCGCCGGCGTCATTTCCACGGCGCCCTCAAACACGGCGATACGCGCCGTGGCGCCGCCGCGGCCATCCAGGTCACGCACCGAAAAACGCGTGCCCAGCGCGCGTAATCGGCCCTGCCCGGTCTGCACGATGAACGGACGCGCGCCCTGCCCCTGCGGATCCGGCGCGGTCGTGACCAGGATCTCGCCGCTGACCAGCCGCAGCACGCGCTCGCTCGCGGAATAGCGCAGGTCGATCGCCGTGCCGGCATTGAGCGTCACCCGCGTGCCGTCCGGCAGGAGCCGTTCCGCCCGCTCTCCCGTGCCGGTGCGGCTGTCGGCCGTCCAGCGCCGCCAGGTGCGCTGTTCGTCCAGCACGGAGGCGCCGCCGCCCGCGAAGATGGCCAGCGCCAGCGCCTTGACCAGCCGGCGACGGCCGCCGGACGCCGGAACGGCCAGCGCCGCCGTGGCCAGCGGCCCGGGCAGCGCCTGCAGGCGGGCTCGGAAGGATTCGACGCGCAGCCACGCGCGCTCGTGCTCGGGATCGGCCTGGCGCCATGCCTGCCAGCGTCGCCGCGTATCGTCGTCCACGTCATCTGCCTGCAGCTCGACCAGCCACTGGGCGGCCTGATGCCTCACTTCCGGAGCGATCGGGGCGGAGAGATCCATGTTCGGAGCAGCGTCGCGTAGTCTGGGCGGAACGCGGCGGCGTAAGGCGAAGCAGCACTGGGCCAGCGCCCT
Source organism: Achromobacter sp. Marseille-Q0513 (assembly GCF_018195695.1). NCBI lineage: Bacteria > Pseudomonadati > Pseudomonadota > Betaproteobacteria > Burkholderiales > Alcaligenaceae > Achromobacter > Achromobacter sp. Marseille-Q0513. The sequence continues at coordinate 26,236 of NZ_JAGTJY010000032.1, forward strand.
GGCCACATAGCGCTTGACCGTGGGCACCGACAATCCCAGCTCGACCGCGATATCGGCCTGGCGCCTGCCTTCCAGTTGCGACAGCAGGAAAGCCTGCCGCACGGCCCGGGGCAGGCCATCCAGCAGGCGATCGATTTCCAGCAGGGTTTCAAGCAGGATGACGCGCGTCTCGGGCGAAGGCGCCTGCGGCTCGGGCAACCGAGCCAGCGCCTCCAGGTAGGCCTGCTCCAGGCGCTGGCGCCGCCGCAGGTTCAGCACCAGGCCCTGCGCGATCGTGGTGAGCAGCGCGCGCGGCTCGCGGATCTCGGGCAAGGCGTCCTTGGCCAGCAGGCGCACGAAGGTATCGTGCGCCAGATCCGCGGCGGAGCAGGAATCACCGAGCTTGCGCCGGAGCCAGCCTTTCAGCCAGCCGCCATGGTCGGTGTACATCCCCTCGATGCTCTGTTGCGGTACTGCGAATTCGGTAGTCGACACGGCACGCCCCCCACTGCGCATCGGTCCTGGAGCAAACCGCGTCAGTGATTATGAGAATTATTCTTATCATATCTCATACGCCACCGCGCCCGCCAGCATGCAAAAGCCGGGCATCAAGCCCGGCCTGCATGCCGCCGCGAACCGGGGGCCGGACTTGCGCCCCGCCCCGGCCCGCCGCGCGCGGAATGGCGGCTACAAGCCGCCATTCCGCGCTGCCATGGAAGTTACAGCGCGCCGTAGCCGCCGCCTCCCGGCGTTTCCACCACGAACACATCGCCCGGACGCAGCTGGGCGCTGTCCTGCGGACCCAGCGGCTGCACCGTGCCGTCGGCCCGCTCGACATAGTTGCGGCCCATGGCGCCCGGCTGGCCGCCCGACAGGCCGAACGGCGCGTGCAGGCGGTTGTTCGACAGGATCGCGGCCGTCATGTCTTCCAGGAAGCGCATGCGGCGCACGCCGCCGTCGCCGCCCGGATAGCGCCCGCCGCCGCCCGAGCCGTGACGGATCTCGTACGACTCCAGGCGCACCGGGAAACGGAACTCCAGCACTTCCGGATCGGTCAGGCGCGAGTTGGTCATGTGCGCCTGTACCACCGAAGTGCCGGCGAAACCCTCGTCCCGAGGACCGGCCGCGTCGATGCGAACCGGACCGGCTCCGGTGCCGCCCGAGATGGTCTCGTAGTACTGGTGGCGCGCGTTGCCGAAGGTGAAGTTGTTCATCGTGCCCTGGCTGGAGGCCAGCACGCCCAGCGCGCCGTACAGCGCGTTGACGATGCACATGGACGTTTCCACGTTGCCCGCCACCACCGAGGCCGGCGAGTTGGGCCTGAGCATGGAGCCTTCCGGCAGCACGATGGACAGCGGCACCAGGCAGCCGTCGTTCAACGGGATGTCGTCGTTGACCAGGGTGCGGAACACATACAGCACCGCGGCCACGGCGATGGCGCCCGGCGCGTTGAAGTTGTTCTCCAGTTGCGGCGAGGTGCCGGTGAAGTCCACCACGGCGCTGCGCGCCGCGTTGTCCACCCGCACTTCCACCTTGATCACCGCGCCGTTGTCCAGCGGGTACTCGTAGCGGCCGTTCTTCAGCACCGAGATCACGCGGCGCACCGCTTCCTCGGCGTTGTCCTGCACGTGCCCCATGTAAGCGCGCACCACGTCCAGGCCGAAGTGATCGCACATGCGCAGCAGTTCCTGCACGCCCTTTTCGTTGGCGGCGATCTGCGCGCGCATGTCGGCGATGTTCTGGTCCGGATTGCGCGCCGGCCAGCGGCCCGAGCCAAGGATGTCGCGGGCGGCCTGCTCGCGCAGCTCGCCGTTCTTGACCAACTGGAAATTGGTGAAGAGCACGCCTTCGTCCTCGACCGTGCGCGAATCCGGCGGCATCGAGCCCGGCGTGGTCCCGCCGATGTCGGCGTGGTGGCCGCGCGAGCCGACGTAGAACAGGATGTCCTTGCCGCCGCGATCGAACACCGGGGTGATGACCGTCACGTCGGGCAGGTGCGTGCCGCCATGGTACGGATCGTTCACCACGTAGGCGTCGCCCGGCATCATGCGGCCGCGGTTGGCGTTCATCACGGTGCGCACCGACTCGCCCATGGAGCCCAGGTGCACGGGCATGTGGGGCGCGTTGGCGATCAGACGGGCCTGGGCATCGAAGATCGCGCAGGAGAAGTCCAGGCGCTCCTTGATGTTCACCGAGTACGCGGTGTTCTGCAGGCGGTAGCCCATCTGCTCGGCGATGGACATGAAGAGGTTGTTGAAGACCTCCAGCATGACCGGATCGGCCTGGGTGCCGATGGCGCGGCGCTCGGGGCGCGCCTCGACGCGGCGCAGCACGATGTTGTCCTGCCCGGTCAGCTCGGCCTGCCAGCCGGCTTCCACCCCCGTGGTCTGGTTCGGCTCGGAGATGATGGCCGGGCCGGCGACCTTGTCGCCGCCCGCCAGCGCCTCGCGCACATAGAGCGGCACGTCGCGCCAGGCGCCGCCGCTGTACATGCGGACCTGGCGGCTGGGCGCCAGCGCGGCGTCACGGGTCTGCGCGACCGAGGCGCCGTCCACGCGCTCGCCGCCGCCGGTGGCCTCGACCGAGATGGTCTCGACCACCAGCGCCCGGTCGGGCATCAGGAAGGAGTAGCGCAGGCGATAGGCCGCCTCGAAATCCTGGCGCGCCTGCTCCAGCGTGGCGAACGGCACTTCGAGCGAGGTGTCGGTGCCCTGGTACTTCAGGTGCAGGCGGCGCTGCACGGAAATGTCGGACTCGGCCACGTGCTGGCGCCGCAGTTCGCCCACGGCCTGGCCCGCCAATTCGTCCAGCTCGCCAGCCAGCGCCTGCATCAGCGCCGCGTCCAGCACCTGCTCGACGGTTTTCTGGCGCATGTCGGTCTGGTCGGCCAGGCCCATGCCATAGGCCGACAGCACGCCGCCCAGCGGGTGCGCGAAGACCGTGGTCATGCCCAGGGCGTCGGCCACCAGGCAGGCATGTTGCCCGCCGGCGCCGCCGAACGTGGTCAGCGCGTACTCGGTCACGTCGTGGCCGCGCTGCACCGAAATGCGCTTGATGGCCTCGGCCATGTTGCCGACGGCGATTTCCAGGAAGCCTTCGGCCAGCTGCTCGGGCGTCATCTCGCGCCCGGTGGCCGCGCGCACCTCGTCGGCCATGGCCGTGAAGCGCGCCACCACGGCATCGCGGTCCAGCGGCTCATTGGCCTCGGGGCCGAACACCTTGGGGAAGAAGTCGGGCTGGATCTTGCCCAGCAGCACGTTGCAGTCGGTCACCGCCAGCGGGCCGCCACGGCGATAGCAGGCGGGGCCGGGATTGGCGCCGGCCGAATCGGGGCCGACGCGCAGGCGCGCGCCATCGAAATGCAGGATGGAGCCGCCGCCGGCCGCCACCGTGTGGATGCTCATCATGGGCGCGCGCATGCGCACGCCGGCCACCTGGGTCTCGAACTCGCGCTCGAATTCGCCGGCGTAGTGCGACACGTCGGTGGACGTGCCGCCCATGTCGAAGCCGATCACCTTGGGGAAGCCGGCCTGTTCGCTGGTGCGCACCATGCCGACGATGCCGCCGGCCGGGCCGGACAGGATGGCGTCCTTGCCACGGAAGCGGTGCGCGTCAGTCAGGCCGCCGCTGGACTGCATGAACATCAGGCGGATGCCGGGCAGCTCGCCGGCCACCTGGTCGACGTAGCGCTTGAGGATGGGCGACAGATAGGCGTCCACCACGGTGGTGTCGCCGCGCGACACGTACTTGATCAGCGGGCTGACTTCGTGCGAGGCCGATACCTGCGTGAAGCCCAGCTCGCGGGCGATGCGGGCGGCGCGCTGCTCGTGCTCGGGCGCCTTCCAGGCGTGCATGAACACGATGGCGACCGCGCGGATGCCGCTGTCATGGGCGGCGCGCATCGCCGCGCGCAGTCCGTCCTCGTCCAGCCCGCGCACCAGCTTGCCCTCGGCGTCCATGCGCTCGTCGGCCTCGACCACGGACTCATAGAGCATTTCCGGCAGCACGACGTTGCGGTCGAACAGGCGCGGACGGTTCTGATAGGCGATGCGCAGCCCGTCGCGGAAACCCTTGGTGGTCACCAGCAGCGTGCGCTCGCCCTTGCGCTCCAGCAGCGCGTTGGTGGCCACCGTGGTGCCCATCTTCACGCACTCGACCTGCTCGGTCGGCACGGGCTGGCCCGGCGCGATGCCCAGCAGCTTACGGATGCCCGCCACGGCGGCGTCGCGGTACTGCTCGGGGTTTTCCGACAGCATCTTCGCGGTCGTGGTGCTGCCGTCGGGACGACGCGCCACGATGTCGGTGAACGTGCCCCCACGGTCAATCCAGAATTGCCACTTCATGATCAGGTAGTCCTTGAAAACAGAAAAATTGCCGTGGCGCGGTGCCGACGGATGCTGCAGGCGGCGGAGCGGGCTCCGCGCCGTATTCGGGTGATCGGGATCAGAGGGAAGTCGCGGCGCGCGCGGCCTGGTCGTACAGGCCGGACAGCGCGCGCAGCGTGTGCGCGAGCTGGCGACTGAACTCCAGCCCGCCGCCGCCCGGGCCGTTCAGGCCGGAGGTCAGGCACTGCTCGCGGATTTCCGCGTAGCGCTTGAGCACCGTCGAACCTTCCTCGGTGACGCTGTAGAACACTTCCTTGCTGGCGCGCTCGCCCTGCACCATGCCCAGGCGCTCGAGCTTCTTCAGCGCGTAGCTGACGATGTGCGTGTCCTCGACGTTGAGCGTGAAGCAGATATCGGCCAGCTTCTTCGGCCGCTGCCGGTGATACACGTGGTGAAAGACCATCACGTCGGTGCGCGTCAGGTCCGGCAGCCCGGCCGCCGCCATGCAGCGCACGATCCATCGGTCGAACGCGTGGCCGGCGATCATCAGGCCGAATTCGACTTCGGACAGATCGGGCGAACTGCCCCCAGCCAGATGGGCGGAGGCGGCGATCAAGGTTGAGGTCATGGCTGGCTGGCGGAGTTCATGTCCTCAAAATACTAATAATTTATCTACATTTCATCAATAAAAAATAACTAGGGCGCGAGCGGAAACGCCCCTTTCAAGGGAATACCCCTAGAAAAAATGCCGTCTTGCGACTAGCCGGCCCAGCCCTGCGGCATGTGGGCGCGGATCAGCGCGCCCGCGATGGACACGCGCCCCGCGATCTCGGGCATGGGATCGCCGGGACCGAACCAGCGCGCCTCGAGGATCTCGTCCTCTTGCACGCGGATCTCGCCGGACACGTAGTCGGCCGTGTAGGCGATCATCAGCGAATTCGGGAAGGGCCAGGACTGGCTGCCGAAGTAGCGCAGGTTGCCGACCTTAAGGCCCACTTCCTCGTAGACCTCGCGGTGCACGGTCTGCTCGATGCTCTCGCCCGGCTCGACGAAGCCGGCCAGCGCGGTATAGATCGCCGAGATGCGCCCGGCATGCCGCGCCAGCAGGATGCCGTCGCCGTGCCGCACCAGCACCATCATGGCCGGCGAGATGCGCGGATAGGCGCTATGGCCACAGGCCGGGCAGCGCAGGCAGAACTCGCCCGCCACGCGCTCCGCCGGCGTGCCGCAGGCGCCGCAATAGCGGTGCGTGCGCGCCCATTCTGCGATCTGGTAGGCGCGACCGGCCTGGGCCATGCCGTGATCGTCCAACACGCCGAACAGGCCGCGCAGCTTGCGGAACGCGTAGCCTTGCGGCGCTTCGATATCGGGCTCCACGTGCGCGGCGCGCTGCGGCGCGCCGGGATCCAGCCATACAGGTTGCAACGCCTGCGGCGGCAGGCCCAGGCCCGCGCACACCTGCGCGTCGGGCAATACGCCGGTCTCTTCCACGACCAGCAATTCATCACGGCGAAAAACGAAGTTCACTCCAGGCCCCTGTATGGCATAGCGGATGCTGGAATTTTATTCACTTGGCAAGCAAGCTTCGATGCCAATCGCATGCATGATTCGCGCGCCGGACACTTTGCCAGGACCGCAAGCACGCGCGATGTCGGCCGCGCATTACGGACCATGTGTTGGATTCATGCGCGGGCGCGCGCCACAACGCCTAGGAATAACCCGTAAATTCAACATTTGCCTGCTCGCCGTGACCGGCCGGCAACATAGAATGATTGCGCTTTTCAGCGGCGCGTCATCCGCGCCCGGCTCTTTTCCGCCATGTCTACCGGGCTCCGCCCCGTCTATATCACCGCACAGAAGGACCACCCCATGCACAAGAAAATCTCGCTGCTGGCCGGCAGCATCGTCCTGGCATTCAGCGCGGGCGCGCAGGCCCAGACCAAGTGGGACCTGCCCAGCGCCTACCCCGCGAGCAACTTCCACGTCGAGAACCTGACCAACTTCGTCAAGGACGTGGATAGCCTGTCTGGCGGCAAGCTGAAGATCACGCTGCACAACAACGCCTCGCTGTACAAGGCACCCGAGATCAAGCGCGCGGTGCAAGGCAACCAGGCCCAGATCGGCGAGATCCTCTTGACCAACTTCGCCAACGAAGACCCGCTGTACGAGCTGGACGGCCTGCCCTTCCTGGCCACCGGCTACGAAGCCTCGTTCAAGCTCTACCAGGCGCAGAAGCCGTTCCTGGAAAAGAAGCTCAACTCGCAAGGCATGACGCTGCTGTACGCGGTGGCCTGGCCGCCCCAGGGCATCTTCGCCAACAAGGACATCAAGCAGATCTCCGACATGAAGGGCCTGAAGTGGCGCGCCTACAGCCCGGTGACGGCCAAGATCGCCGAACTGGTCGGCGCCCAGCCCGTCACGGTGCAGCAGGCCGAACTGGCCCAGGCCATGGCCACCGGCGTGATCGATTCCTACATGTCCTCGGCCTCCACCGGCTACGACACCAAGACCTACGAATACATCAAGAAGTTCTACGACACCCAGGCCTGGCTGCCGAAGAACGCGGTCATCGTCAACAAGAAGGCGTTCGACGCGCTCGACCCCGCCACGCAGGACGCGCTGAAGAAGGCCGGCGCGCAGGCCGAGGAACGCGGCTGGAAGCTGTCGCAGGAAAAGAACAAGTGGTACCAGGAAGAGTTGGCCAAGAACGGCATGGAAACCGTCAAGCCCACGGTCGAGCTGAAGGAAGGCCTGTCCGTGATCGGCAAGCGCATGCTGGATGACTGGCTCAAGAAGGCCGGCGCCGACGGCCAGGCCATGATCGACGGCTACCGGAAGCAGTGATATCGCCATGCGCCGCTTTCTGGACTCTCTATACGGCGCGGCCGGCCTGCTGGCCGGCCTGTGCACCGTCGGCGTGCTGGTCTCGGTGCTGGCCGCCATCATCGCGCGCCAGCTCAGCCTGAACATCCCCGGCACGGATGCCTATGCCGGCTACTTCATGGCCGCGGCCGGTTTCCTGGCGCTGGCCAGCACCTTCAAGCACGGCGAACACATCCGCGTCACGCTGCTCCTGAACTCGCTGTCGCCCGCCGGCAGTCGTCGCCTGGACATCTTCGCGCTGGCCGTGGGCTGCCTGCTGGCCGCCGCGTTCGCGTTCTTCAGCATCAAGCTGACCTACGACTCCTGGCAATTCAACGACGTCTCCACGTCCAACGACGCCACGCCGCTCTGGATTCCCCAGATCAGCATGGCCGTGGGCACGGTCCTGTTCCTGGTCGCCCTGCTCGACGAGCTGGTCCGGCGCTCGCGCGGCATCGCCGCCGCTACTTCGCAGCAAACCCATGAATGAACTCCTCGTCATCACCCTGCTGGTCGTCTCGATCTTCGCGCTGCTGGGCTGCGGCGTCTGGGTCGGCCTGACCCTGGCCGGCACCGCCTGGATCGGCATGGAGATCTTCTCCAGCCGCCCGGCCGGCGACGCCATGGCCGTCACGATCTGGGGCGCCGCGTCCAGCTGGACCCTCACCGCCCTGCCCCTGTTCCTGTGGATGGGCGAGATCCTGTTCCGCACCCGCCTGTCGGAAGACCTGTTCAAGGGGCTCGCGCCCTGGCTGAACCGGCTGCCCGGCCGGCTGCTGCACACCAACGTGATTGGCTGCGCGATCTTCGCGGCGGTCTCGGGCTCGTCGGCGGCCACCTGCGCCACCGTCGGCAAGATGACCATCCCCGAACTCACGCGCCGCGGCTACCCGGAATCCAAGATCCTGGGCACGCTGTCGGGCGCCGGCACGCTGGGCCTCCTGATCCCGCCCTCGATCATCATGATCGTCTACGGCGTGGCGGCGGACGTGTCCATCGCCAAGCTGTTCATCGCCGGCATCGTGCCGGGCATCCTGCTGGCGCTGTTGTTCATGGGCTACATCGCCTGGTGGGCGATCCGCAATCCCGGTGAAGTGCCGGCGGCCGATCCGGGACTGACGTTCCGCGAGAAGCTGTCGCGTTCGCGCCACCTGATTCCGGTCATGCTGCTGATCGGCGCGGTGCTGGGCTCGATCTACAGCGGCATCGCCACCGCCACCGAGGCGGCGGCCGTGGGCGTGGTGGGCGCGCTGATCCTCTCGGCGCTGCAGGGCTCGCTGAATCGATCAACCTTCATGCAATCGCTGCTGGGCGCCACCCGGCTGTACTGCATGATCGCGCTGATCCTGGCGGGCGCGCAGTTCCTCACGCTGGCCATGGGCTACATCGGCCTGCCGCGCGCGCTGGCCGAATGGATCGGCGGACTGGGCCTGTCGCAGTTCGGGCTGATCATGGCGCTCATGGTGTTCTTCATCATCCTGGGCTGCTTCCTGGACGGCATTTCCATCGTGGTGCTGACCATGGGCGTGCTGCTGCCCACGGTGCAGGCGGCCGGCATCGACCTGATCTGGTTCGGCATCTTCATCGTTTTCGTGGTGGAAATGGCACAGATCACGCCGCCGGTGGGTTTCAACCTGTTCGTGCTGTCCGGCATGAGCGGGCGCGAGCTGCCCTATATCGCGCGCGCCTCGCTGCCGATGTTCTTCCTGATGATCCTGGCCGTGCTGCTGCTGTACGTGCTGCCCGGCATAGCGACGTGGCTGCCCCAGCACATGACGCTCTGATCCTCGGTCGCTCAAAAACCCTGCACTAGCTGCAGGGTTTTTTTTGAACAATTACCCGATTGTCCGCGTAATGTCATTTTTTCAAATCCTGTAAACCCAGGGAAAACGCGAAAAGATTAATCCGCCCATACCGTTCGTAACCTTTTTAGAATTCCAGGGCGCTAGAGGTTGCACCACGATGGCGCGCTCAAGCCCCTTGGACCCCTGCTCCGGACCCGCGCTCATCCCAGCGTCGGTGCATGGGCCCAGCGCCTGACGATCAGCCAGACGCAACATGCCGAGTCACAAGCCCGGCTCTCTACATAACAGAAACGACAAGGAGAAGTCTTCGTGAAACGCATCACCCTCACTCTCGCCGCCGCAGGCCTGGGCATGGCTGCCGGCACCGCAGCCGCCGAAACCAGCGTGACCCTGTACGGCATCGCCGACGTCAGCATCCGCTACGTCAATACCAGCGACGGCGGAACCGGCGCAGACGGCAGCCGCCTCTCGATGTCCAACGGCGCCATTTCCAACAGCCGCTGGGGCCTGCGTGGCTCGGAAGACCTGGGCGACGGCAACCGCGCCTTCTTCCGCCTGGAGCAAGGCTTCGATGTGCAGAACGGCAAGTCCACCAATTCCAGCAAGACCTTCAACCGCCTGGCCTACGTCGGCCTGGACGGTGGCAAGATCGGCGCGCTCACGATGGGCCTGCAGAACACCGTTATCCAGGACCTGATGGCGGACTACTTCGATCCGCTGACGGTCGGTAACTACGCGGAGAACTCGTGGTTGCCCGCTGCAATGGGTCGCGTCCGCGCGGATAATGCTTTCCGCTATGCGAACACTCTGGGAGACCTGGCTGTGATTGGCCAATGGTCCAATGGCGACAAGTGGTCGGACCGCAAGGCTGGCCAGCAAATGGGCATTAGCCTGCGCTACACGATCGGCCAACTCGGCCTGGGTGGAGCCTTCCAGAAGACCTTTGACGGTGGCGATTCCGACAGGCGCCAGCAGGTATGGAATCTCAGCGCCTCGTATCAGTTCGAAGTCGTCAAGGTCTTCGCCGGCTATTTCAACGGCAAGGACCAGACGAACTGGACCAACGCCGTCATGGGCCGCGCTGTGGACCCGGCCAGCACCCTGGATCGCAAGGACAACGGCTACTTCCTGGGCGCCAGCTGGCAGGCCACTCCGCGCTGGACCATCACCGGCGCCGCCTACTATGACCAGGCCAAGAACGTCGTGGTCGACGGCGACAAGGGCAAGCGCTACGCCCTGATCGCCGTTGCCGAGTACGCGCTGTCCAAGCGCACCCAGGTGTACGGCACCGTGGACTACAACAAGGTCCGCGACGCCTCCACCGGCGATATCTCCGGCCGCACCAGTCAGGTCGGCGGCGGCCTCGGCATCCGCCACATCTTCTGATCGTCAACCACGATTCAAGGCCCGCCCCCGGCCGCATGAAGAAGAAAACCCCACCGCTCGCGCGGTGGGGTTTTTCTTTGCCCTGACGCCATCCCGTCACGCGCCCGATGAACGGCAAGCCGGACCGCAAGGCGGCTCGCGCCGCCCCGCCCTCACATGCCCAGATACGCCTTGCGCACCTCGTCCGACGCCGCCAGCTCCGCCGCCGAACCGGACAGCGCCACCCGCCCGCTCTGCATCACGTAGGCGCGCGCCGCCACCTCCAGCGCCTGCGTCATGTTCTGCTCGACCAGCAGCACCGACAGGCCATGGTCGCGATTGAGCGCGGCCAGCGCGTCGAACACCTGCTCGACCAGCAGCGGCGACAGGCCCAGGCTGGGCTCGTCGATCAGCAGCAGCCTGGGGCCGCTCATCAGCGCGCGGCCGATGGCCAACATCTGGCGCTCGCCGCCCGACATGGTGCCGGCCATCTGCTCGCGCCGTTCCTTCAGGCGCGGAAACAGGCCATAGACCTGCTCCAGCCGTTCGCGGTAGACGCCCTCGTCGCGCACCGTGTAGGCGCCCAGCCGCAGGTTCTGCTCCACCGGCTGGCGCGCGAACACGCGCGCGCCCTCGGGAATCATGGCGATCCCCTGCGTCACCAGCCGGTCGGGCGGCGTGCCCGTGATGTCCCGCCCTTCGAAGATGACGCGGCCGGCCTTGGGCTTCACCGAGCCCACGGTGGCCAGCAGCGTGCTGGACTTGCCGGCGCCGTTGGCGCCAAGCAGCGCGGCGATCTCGCCGGGGCGCACTTCCAAGGATATATCCCGCACCGCCTGCACGCCGCCGTAGGACACGCTCAGGTTCTCGATCTTCAGCATCGCCTCATGCACGGTGCTTCCTCCCCAGATAGGCTTCGATGACGGCCGGGTCGCGCACGATGTCCTGCGGCGCGCCCTGGGCGATCATCTGTCCGAAATTCAGCACCAGCACGCGCTGCGCCAGCCGCATCACCACTTCCAGCACGTGCTCGACGATGATCAGCGTGACCCCCGCCGCATGGATGCCGCGCAGGATCTCGGCCAGCGCGATGGCCTCGGCCGGATTCAGGCCGCCGGCGACCTCGTCCAGCAGCAGCATGCGCGGCTCGGTGGCCAGCGCCCGCGCCAGCTCCACGCGCTTCTGGCCGGCCACGTTCAGCTCGGCGGCCCTGACGCCGGCGCGGTCCGCCAGCCCCACCTGCTCCAGCACCTTCATGGATTCGCGGCGCGCGTCCGGCAGCCGGGGATGACGCAGCAAGGCGCCCACCATGGCATTCTCCAGCACCGTCATCTGGCCGAAGCTGCGCGGGATCTGGTACGTGCGCACCAGCCCCATCGCCGCCACCTGCTCGGGGCGCTTGCCGACCATGGACTGGCCGTCGAACACCACCTTGCCCGACGTGGGCTCGTGATGGCCGACCAGGCCGTTGAACAAGGTGCTCTTGCCCGCGCCGTTCGGCCCGATGATGGCGACGATCTCGCCGGCCTGCACCGACAGCGAGATGTCCTTGTTGGCCACCAGTCCGCCGAAGCGCTTGGTCAGATTCTCAACGTCCAGCAGAGCCATGGCGCTTCCTCAACGTAATCAGGCCACCGGGCAGGAACATGGTGACCAGCAGAATGGCCAGCCCGAAAATCAGCAGGTCCAGGCCCAAGCCCGAGCTGCCCCACAGCACCCGCGTGCCTTCCGACAGCGGCAGCAGCACCGCCGCGCCCAGCCAGGGCCCCAGCAGCGTGCCCACGCCGCCCAGGATCGTCACCAGCACCACCTGCACCGACATGGTCAGGCTGAACATGGACTCCGGATCGATGAAGCCCACGTACATGGCGAAGAAACCGCCCCAGACGCCCGTCATGCCGGCCGACAGCACGAAGGCCAGCATCTTGTAGCGGTCGGCGGCCACGCCCAGGCTGCGCGCGGCGGCCTCGTCGCCGTTGATGGCGCGCCAGTAGAAGCCGGTCTTCGAATGCACCAGGAAGTACGTGGCGCAGAACGTCAGGAAAGCCAGGCCCACGGCGATCCAGTAGTACGGCACCTTGCTGCGGAACAGCAGCATCCAGGCGGCGTCGCCGATCGGGGCCTCCAGCCCCACGGCGCCGCCCGCCCAGTCCCAGTTGATCATCAGCAGCAGGCCGATCTGGAGCAGCGCGATGGTGGCCATGGCGAAGTAGTGGCCCGACAGGCGCAGCGTCGGCCCGCCCACCAGCCAGGCCAGGCCCGCGCTGATCAGCCCGCCCAGCGGGATGCCCAGCAGCGGCGTGAGCTTCAGGTGATGCAGCAGCAGCAAGGTGGTATAGCCGCCCACGCCCACGAACACGGCATGGCCGAAGGAGATCCGCCCCAGGAAGCCGCCGACCAGGTTCCAGCACGCGCCCAGCGCGCCGAACATGATCGCCAGCAGCAGCACCTGCAGCGTGAAGGAATCGGTGACCACGGCGGGCACCAGGGCCAGGCCGACCGCCAGCAGCGCGGCCACCGCCAAGGGCCATTTCGGCGAGGTGGAAATATCAGCAGGTTTGTTCATCGCCATCTCACCACCGTCCGAACAGGCCCTTGGGCCGATACCAGAGAACCAGGATGAACAGGATGAACACGCTCACCGTCTTCAAGGCCGGCGCGACGAAGTAGCCCGTCATGGCCTCGATGATCCCGATCAGGATGCCGGCGATGAAGGCGCCCGGCAGGGAGCCGAACCCGCCCATGCACACCGCCACGAAGGCCAGCAGGCCGAACACCGTGCCCACCGAGGGAAACACATAGAAGAACGTGGTCAGCAGCGCGCCGGCCACGCCGACCGCGGCGCTGCCCAGCATCCAGACCTGGGCGTTGACGCGATCCGGCGAGATGCCGACCAGCGCCGCCACCTGGCGGTCTTCCGCCACCGCCTGCAGGGCGTGGCCCCAGCGCGTGCGATAGACGAGGATGAACAGCACGGCCACGAGCAGCAGCGCCACCAGTCCGGTGATAACTTGCGGACGGCCCAGCGAGACGCCGGCCAGCGACACGCTGCCGGACACCAGCGTGTCAGGCAGGCTGCGATAGTCGGGGCTGAAGGCGATGAAGGCCAGCTGGCGCAGCACCAGTCCCAGGCCGAAGGTGGCCAGGATGATGGCCATGGCCGGCCCCTTCTGCAGCCGCCGGATGATGAGCGCGTAGGTCATGAAGCCGACGAAGGCCAGCGCGATGGCGACCAGCGGCGCGGACATCGTGGGATCGATATGGCCGAGGGTGAAGAGCCAATAGGCGGCATACATGCCGAGCATCAGAAATTCGCCGTGGGCGAAATTGATGACGTCGGTGATGCCCCAGATCAGCGCCAGCCCCACCGCCACCGCGGCATAGATCAGGCCGTTGAACAGGCCTGCCGAGAGAGCTTCGAACATGAGGGACTCCTGCGGCGGGCGCCACGGCCCGCCGCTGCTTTCAAGTGATGCGGCTTATTTCCAGCTGAACGGCAGCGTGGGCAGGCTCTTGTCCGTGCGGTACTTGTCCGGCCACACGGTCTGGTAGCCCGCGCCCTTCAGCTCCAGGATCAGGCCGGCGCCCTTGGGGTTCTGCCCCTTGGCGTCGAACTTCACGCCGTCCCAGGGCATGGCCACCTGCGATTCGCCCAGATCGGTCGCGGCCAGCGCCTTGCGGATCGCCTCGGGATCGGTGGAGCCGGCCCGGTTGATGGCATCGGCCAGCACCAGCACGCCCTGCATGGAACGCGCGTTGTTGCCGTTCAGGTCCTTGCCGGTCTTGGCCTTGTACATGTCGTTGATCTTCTTGAGCCCCGCCTTGGCCGCGGCCACGTCGTTGCCCCAGACATCGCGCGACAGCACGCCCTGCACCTGCGGTCCGACTTCCTGCACGAAGCGCGAATCGATGAAGCCGGCGTCGTTGGCCAGCAGCACCGGCGGCGCGTACTTGCTCTCGCGCATGGTGCGCACGAACAGCATGGCGTCGGACGTGTAGCTGGCGAAGATCGCCACGTCGGGCTTGGCCGCCGACAGTTTCTGCACCTCGGCCGTGACCGAGGCCGAACCGGCGCTGTAGGCGATATTGGCCACGACCTCGCGCTTGTATTGCTTGGCGAACTTCTCGACCGCCTTGTAGGTGTTCACGCCGAAGTCCGTGTTTTCGTACACCACGGCGATCTTGGTGGTCGGGACGGCCTTCACGCCGTCCAGGAACTGCATCATGTTCTCGATGAAGGTGTCATCGTTGGGCGAGGTGCGGAAGAACCACTTGTAGCCGCGCTCGGTCAGGTCCGGGCTGCTGGACTCGCCGTTCAGGTAGGGAATGCCGCGCTGCTCGGCGATGCGGCTGGCGGTCTTGGTCACGGCGGACTGATAGGCGCCGGTCAGGGCCACCACCTTTTCCTGGTCGATCAGGCGCTGGGCGTCGGCCAGCCCGACCTCCGGCTTGCCCTGGGAATCGCCGAACACCACTTCGATCTTGGCCCCGCCCAATGCCGGCAAGCCGCTGCCGGCAGCCAGCGGAATGCCTTCCAGTTCGGGATGCGGATTATTGACGATCTCCACGGCCAGTTCGACCGCGGCCTTGATCTCGGCGCCGGTGGACGCCAGCGCGCCGGACAGCGGATAGATCGCGCCGATGCGTACGGTCTTCTGCTGCGCCGAGGCCGGCACGGCGGACAACAGGGCCAGACTTGCGACCACACCCGCAATGAGCTTCATCTTCATTACTGAACTCCCGGAATAAGCCTGATGGCTGAACATGGACGGGGCCGGACGCCCCGCCTGGGTACGTTTCGTCCGGCGGCAAGACGCCCTCCTCCGCGATCGCGGAAGATGCCGGCACTCGTTCGTTGTCGCCTTTTCCCCTTGTCCTGTGATGGATCGTTATGGAGGCAAAACAAAAATAGCGCTTAAGGCCGCCGCTGGCTAGCGGGGCTTATGCTCAGATATCAAAGTATCGCCATCTGGCTGTTGACCAGATCCGTGACCAGCATGTGGCCCGGCGCATGCGTGATGCAGAATTCCGGCTTCACAGACGCCACCACGGACTGCGGGGTCACGCCGCAAGCCCAGAACACAGGGATCTCGTCGGGCAGGATCTCGACCGCGTCGCCATAGTCGGGCTTGGCTATATCGGCGATACCGATCAGGGACGGATCCCCCAGATGCACCGGCGCCCCGTGCACCGACGGAAAGCGCGACGTGACCTGGATGGCGCGGATCGCGTCCGCCGCCTTCAGCGGGCGCATGGACACGACCAGCGGGCCGCCGAACACGCCCGCCCGATGCGTGGGCACATTGGTCCGGTACATGGGCACGTTGCAGCCCTGCTGGATGTGGCGCACGGGCAGGCCGTTGTCCAGCATCGCTTCCTCGAACGAGAAGGAGCAGCCGATCAGGAAGGACACCAGGTCGTCGCGCCACCAGTCGCGCACGTCGGTGGGCTCGGCCACCAGCTCGCCATGCTTCCAGACGCGATAGCGCGGGATGTCGCTGCGGATGTCGATGTCCTGCCCCAGTTCCGGCAGCGAGGGGTCGCCCGGCTCGGACATGGCCAGCAAGGGACAAGGCTTGGGATTGCGCTGGCAGAAATGCAGGAAGTCGGCGGCCAGCGCTCGCGGCAGGATCGCCAGATTGGCCTGCACATGGCCGGGCGCCAGGTTGGCGGTAGGGCCGGTGAGCCGGCCGCTGCGGGCGTCGAGCCGCGCCTGGCGGGCCAGCGCGACGCTGTCGCGCGCTACGGTGATTGCGTTCATGTTGATCCCCTTGAATCTTGTCTGGTATGGGGAGCATTGCACCGGAACTTGCCACGGCCGTCTAATCACATGTTGCGATAGACCCCGATCAGAAATCCTTATCAGGGTTATGCCGGATGGCGCTGCGCTTCCTCGCGCGCAATCTGCTGCGCCGCCTCGGCCACGGTGCGCGGCACCTGGCTGTCCGGCCCCTGCATCCAGCAGGCGGTGTAGTGCAGCGGCGGCACGTCGCCATCCTTCACGTCCAGGATCCGCAGCTCGCCCTGCGCCAGCTCGCGGCGCAGGATCACCGGCGCGATCAGCGCCGTGCCGATGCCGTCCAGCGCCATGCGCACGATCACGCTCAGCGCCGAGCTGCCATACATGCGCGGCGACTCCACGCCGGCCTGCAGCAGCATCTGCCGCGCCGCGCGGTGCGGATCGGTGGTGGAGGGATAGGTGATCACCGGCCACTCGGCCAGGCGCTTGAGCGAGATCGGCTGGCGGCCGACCTTGAGCTTGGGGCTGGCCACCCAGCTGAGCGGATAGTTGCACAGGTACAGGTTCTCGACCCTGGGCTCTTCCATCGGTCCGAGCAAGAAAGCCAGGTCGATCTGGCGCGAGGCCAGCTGCGCCTTGAGCACCGTGGTCGTGTCGACCTGGATCTCCACCATCAGCCCGGGATAGGCGTCATGCAGGTGCTCCATGAGCCTGGGCAGCCAGGTATGGACGATGGTTTCGGACACGCCCAGCCTGAGCATGCCGCTCATCACGCTCTTGGCGCGCGCGGCCTCCTGCATGTCGCGCCGCATCTGCAGCATGCGCTCGGCGTGGGACAGCAGTTCGCGCCCCTTGGCGGTGAGCTTGATGCCGCGCACGTCGCGGTCGAACAGGCGCACGCCCAGGTCCGATTCGAGCGAGGCGATGCGCTGGGAAATCGCGGGCTGGGTGGCGCTGAGCTTCTCCGCGGCGGCGCGAAAGCCGCCCAGCGTGGCCACCCAGAAAAACGTCTCGATGTTGCGCAGGTCGATCATCGGGTCCGGACCCCGGCTGGTACAGCCGCCATCTTAGCGCCGGCACGGCGCGCGCCCAAGGCCCGCGCCGTGATTCGCGGTCAGCGAACGGCCAGCAGATCCTCGACCGACAGGCCGATGCCCAGGATGCGGCGGTCGGCGCCGTTGCCGCCGGCGATCATCAGGCCCACCGGCGCGGTGCCGGGCGCCTGGCACGGCAGCGACAGGGCGCAGCCATCCAGGAAATTGATCAGCGTGGGATTGCGCAGGATCAGGCCGTTGGCCGCGTAATAGGCCTCGTCCGATGCCGCCAGGTCGGCCACCGCGGGCGCGACGATGGGCGAGGTCGGCAGGATCAGCGCGTCATAGCCGGCGATGCGCTGGTCCACGCCCGCCACCCAGGCTTCGCGGGCGTCGAGCAGGTCCAGGTAGTCGGCGGCGCTCATGTCCTTGCCGCGCATGATGCGGGACACCACGCGCGGGTCATAGCGCTTGCCGGCGCGGGCGATCAGGTCGCGGTGCCAGGCCCAGGCCTCCGCAGCGGTGAAACCGCCCTTCGAATTGATGGCGGCCAGCTCCGCGAATTCCGGCACCTCGATTTCGTCGATCAGCGCGCCGGCCTCGGCCAGCCGCGCCACCGCGCGCGCGAAGGCGTCGGCCACGTGCTTGTCCATGGCGTCCAGCGCCAGCGTGACCGGCACTGCCAGCCGCAGGCCGCGCAGCGGCAGCGGCGCGGGCGCCGGCTCGTTGTCGCCCGACAGAATGGCGTCCAGCTCGGCGCAGCAGCGCACGCTGGCGGCGATGGGGCCGATGGAATCCAGGTTGGCCGACAGCGGCAGCACGCCTGCCATG
>NZ_JAGTJY010000330.1:0-2614 GCF_018195695.1 Achromobacter sp. Marseille-Q0513
CCGTAGTTCAGCCGCAGGAAGTTGCCGAAGCCGCCGGTGGCCGAGAACAGCGGACCGGGCGCGATGCTGATGCCGTGGCCCAGCGCGGCGCGGTGCAGTTGCAGCGTGTCGATCCGCTCGGGCAGCTCGACCCAGATGAAGTAGCCGCCCTGCGGCCGCGTGGCGCGGGTGCCCTTGGGGAAATGCCGCGCCACGGCCTGCAGCATCTCGCCCTGTTGCAGGGCCAGCTGCTGGCGGAACTGGCGCAGGTGGCGGTCGAAGCCGCCTTTCTCCAGGTAGGCGGCGATGGCGGCCTGGGTGGGCGCGGCGGTGGCCAGGCTGGTGGTGAGCTTGTTGCGCATGATGCGGCGCGTGTAGCGGCCGCCGGCCACCCAGCCGACCCGGTAGCCCGGCGCCAGCGTCTTCGAGAACGAGGAACAGTGCATCACGATGCCCTCGCGGTCGAAGGCCTTGGCCGGGCGCGGGCGCTTGTCGCCGAAATAGAGCTCGCCGTAGACGTCGTCCTCGATCAGCGCCACGCCGTGGCGCGTCAGCAGCTTGACCAGCGCTTCCTTCTTGGCGTCGGGCATCAGGCTGCCCAGCGGGTTCTGGAAAGTGGTCATCAGCCAGCAGGCGCGCGGCTTGTGGCGCACGATGGCCTGGGCCAGCGCGTCCAGGTCGATGCCTTCGCGCGGATGGGTGGCCACCTCGATGGCGTGCAGCTGGTTGCGTTCCAGCGATTGCAGCGCCGCGTAGAAGGTCGGCGATTCCACGATCACCGCGTCGCCCGGCCGCGTCACCGCGCTCAGGCACAGGTTGAGCGCGTCCAGCGCGCCGTTGGTGATGATGATGTCATCCACCGGCACCGTCAGGCCGTCGGCCAGGTAGCGCAGCGCGATGGCGCGGCGCAGCGCGGCGTCGCCGGGGCTGAGGTCATCGATCGAGCCCCAGGGGTCGAGCTTCTGCACCGTCGACGCCATGAACTTGGCCAGCCGGCCGTAGGGCAGCAGCGAGGGATTGGGAAAGGCCGAGCCGAAGGGCAGCATGTCGCGCCGCAGGGTGGCGTTGAGCACCTGCAGCACCTTGTCGCTGACGTCCACCGGATGGCGGCCGGCGTCGGCGCTGGAGACGGCCTCCAGTTCCGGCAGCGTGGCCTGCGGCGCGCGCAGCACGTAGTAGCCGGAACGGTCGCGCGCGCGGATCAGGCCGCGCGCCTCCAGCAGATAGTAGGCCTTGAATACCGTCGACGGGCTGACGCCGCGGCTGGCGCTGGTCTGGCGCACCGAGGGCAGCCGGTCGCCGGCCTGCAGCAGGCCCGACAGGATCGAGCCGGTGATTTCCTCGGTCAACTTCTCATAGCGTTTCATGGCGGTTCCGCGCGGGCGGCCTGCAAGGAGAGGGAATGGGATCAGTGGGACATGCCGATGGCGCGCATGACCAGGCGCATGGACCAGGCCGCCACGCCCAGCGCGGCGACGCTGCCGGCCCAGATCAGCGCCAGCCACAGCAGCCGGCTGCGCCAGGAGGGGAGCGCCGGAGCGGCGCGGGTGTTGGATCGGGATGGCATCAGTGATACCCCTCGCCCGCGCGCACCTTGCCGCGGAACACGTAGTAGGACCAGGCCGTGTACATCAGGATGACCGGGATGATGGCCAGCGCGCCCACCAGCGCGAAGCCCAGGCTCTGCGGCGGCGCGGCCGCCGTCCAGATCGAGACGTCCGGCGGAATGATGGCCGGCCAGATGCTGATGCCCAGGCCGCTGTAGCCCAGGAACACCAGCCCCAGCGCCAGCAGGAAGGGACCGGCGGCGGGCGCGCCCTGCACGCGGCGGATCAGGTCGAAGCCGGCCGCCGCCACCAGCAGCGGCACGGGCAGGAACCAGAACATATTGGGCAGGCTGAACCAGCGCTGCGCGATCTGCGGCTGCGCCAGCGGCGTCCACAGGCTGAGCGCGGCGATCACGGCCAGCAGCGCCAGCGTCAGCGGCTTCGCGGCGCGGCACATGCGGCGTTGCAACACGCCCTCGGTCTTCATGATCAGCCAGGTGCAGCCCAGCAGCGCATAGGCGGCCACCAGGCCCGCGCCGGTGAACAGCGAGAAGGGGCTGATCCAGTCCCAGGGACCGCCCTGGTAGACGCGGCCGACGACCGGGATGCCTTCGATGTAGGCGCCCAGCGCCACGCCCTGGAAGAAGGTGGCGCAGACCGAGCCCAGCACGAAGGCGCGGTCCCACAGCGGGCGGTGGCGCTCGTCGGCCTTGAAGCGGAACTCGAAGGCCACGCCACGGAAGATCAGGCCCAGCAGCATGAACACCAGCGGCAGGTGCAGCGCGTGCAGGATGACGGAATAGGCCAGCGGAAAAGCGGCCATCAGGCCGGCGCCGCCCAGTACCAGCCAGGTCTCGTTGCCGTCCCACACGGGCGCCACGGTGTTGACCATGACGTCGCGCTCCTCGGCGTCGGACACCAGCGGGAAGAGTATGCCGATGCCCAGGTCGAAGCCGTCCATGATGACGTACATCATGATGCCGAACAGGATGATCACGGCCCAGATCAATGCGAGGTCGATGCCCATCTCAGGCTCCCGAATGCGAGGTTTGCGGCGGCAGGCCGGCGCCGGTGGAGGCGGCGGACAG
>NZ_JAGTJY010000331.1:0-2609 GCF_018195695.1 Achromobacter sp. Marseille-Q0513
GACGCTCCTATGCCATCACCGCGCTCTGCGTGCTGGCGGCGGCGGGACTGGCGGGGGCCCGGCCCCCTCCCGCCCCCCCCCAGACCCGGGGCGGGGGGGGGGGGGCGCCCCCCGGCCCCGGGCGCGGCCCCGGGGGCGGGCGTCGGGGGCGGGGCCCGCGGGGGGGGGGCCAGGGGTGTGCTCCCGCGCCGGGGGGGCGGTTGTGCGAGGGCGCGGGCCGGTTGGCGGGGGGGGGGCGCCCGGCGGGACGGGGGGCGCCCCGCCAAGGAAGAGGGCGGGCCGGGGGCGCCGTACGGGACCGACGCCCCCTATGCCGCCGACCGCGGGCTGCCGCGGGACGACCCCAAACAGTACGTGGACGCGCAGGCGCCCGCCACGCCCGCTCCCGCCCGGCCCAAGGTGTTCGACCTGAAGGACGGCGACGACTACTACGGCTGGGCCCGGCAGCATCCCGTTCCGACCGCTGACCGCCTGCGCCTGCTGCTGGCGCGGCGCATGGTGCGCGAGGGCATGATCGACCAGGCGCTGCCCTATTTCCCCGCCGAGGCCGATCCGCGCTTTGCCCGCATGCGCTACGACACGGCGGGCGTGGCGAAGCTGGAGAACGACGAATCGCGCGGCCAGGCCGCCGCCTATGGCGCGGCCCTGCGCGAAGCCGGCAATGGCTGGGGCCGCACCGGACGGGCGCAGGCCTGGCACCAGGCCGGGCTGATGGCCCGTCGCCATGGCATGGAGATCATGGGCTACGAAGAGGATCCCGACTACGCGATCTATGACGGCAGCTATACCTACGGCGCGGGCCGCAACCACTTCCTGTGGACGCAAAAGCATGGCGACGCCATTCCCGCCGCGCCCGCGGAACGCGCCGAAGCCGCCCTGCCCGGCCCCTACGTCACGCAGCAGGAGCGCGAACGCTACGCCGCCAGCGAGGCGCGGCCCTATGCCCGCTTCCACTACCGGCAGATCGCCGCCAGCCACATGATGAAGGCGGCCGACGAACTGCCGGCCCGCTCGCAGGCTTACGCTGCCGTGCTGTGCCAGGGCACGCGCTTCGTCATCAACGACTCGCCGGACGTCGCGGCGAAAATGTACCGGCGCTATGTGGAAACCGGCGCCGTCGTGCCGTTCAGCGGCAGCTTCGGCCAGGAATGCGCGGAACCCGACTTCAAGGGCGCGGCCCGGTTCCACTACGTCCAGGCCTGGAAGGCCTGGGAGCGGCTGCGCCAGGACCATCCGGGCCGCCTGCTGGCCGCCGGCCTGCTGGCGCTGGCGGCGGCCGCCGCGGGTGTTGCGCTGTGGGTCTGGCGTTCGCGTCGCGGCGCGCGCTCGCAGGGCTGATCCGCGCTGGCGGTCGGCTCCGGGCCGGCCGCAACATCCTGTCCGGGTCGTCCCTCAGGGCCGGCCTTGCCCAATGCGCTCAGCTCAGATCGGGCAAGGCCACCCGCTGCAGCAGTTGCTGCCAGTTGGCCTCGACCCGCGCGCGCAAGCGCAGGTCGGGGCCGATCGCCGCCGTATCGATGAAGGCGTAGCGCCGGGCGGCGTCCAGGTGTTCCAGCAACGGCAGGCGCACCATGCCGGCCGCGTCGCCCAGCAGCACCGGCGCCAGGTACAGCAGCAGCTCGTCCACGCAGCCCGCCGATACCAGCGCGCCGCTCAGGCCCGCGCCGGCCTCGACGTGGACTTCATTGAATTGTTCCTGGGCCAGCCAGCGCATCATGGCGGGCAGGTCCACCTTGCCGGGCGTTTCCCCCGGCAGGCAGACGACGCGTGCGTTGCGTTGTTCCAGGCGCCGCGCCTTGGCCGCATCCTCGCGGGCGGTGAAGACGATGACTTCCGCGCCATCGAACAGCCGCGCCGTTTCGGGAATGGCGAATCCGCCATCGACCACCGCCTTGCGTGGCTGGCGCGGCGTGTCGACGCCCCGGACGTTGAGCTGAGGATCGTCCTTCAACACCGTGCCCATGCCCGTCAGCACGACGCAGCTGCGCGCGCGCCAGCGATGGCCGTCCTCGCGCGCCTGCGGGCCGGTGATCCATTGCGACATGCCGTTATGCAACGCGCTGCGGCCATCCAGCGAAGCCGCCATCTTCATCCAGACCCAGGGCAACCCGCGGCTCATGCGGGAGATAAAACCCGCGTTCAGCGCCAGCGCTTCCTCCCGGCAAACGCCGGTGGTGACGGCGATGCCGGCGGCGCGCAGCCGCGCCAGACCCTTGCCGTTGACCAGGGGATTGGGGTCGCCGATCGCCACCACCACGCGCGCCGGCGCGGCGGCCAGCACGGCGTCCACGCAGGGCGGAGTGCGGCCATGATGGCTGCACGGCTCCAGCGTGACGTAGAGCGTGGCGCCCGCTACCGTCTCGCCACGGGCCAGGGCGTCGCGCAAGGCGCACACCTCGGCATGCGGGCCGCCCGGCGGCTGGGTCGCGCCTTCGCCCAGCACGCGTCCGTCGCGCACGATGACGCAGCCGACCCGGGGATTGGGCGCAGTCGTGTACATGACGGTCCGCGCCAGGTCCAGCGCGCGTCGCATCCAGTGTAGATCGTCGTAATCGGTGGCAGTCGTCATGCGCAGGATTGTATGTCCGCGCGGCCGCGCCTTGGGAGAC
>NZ_JAGTJY010000332.1:0-2604 GCF_018195695.1 Achromobacter sp. Marseille-Q0513
TGACGCAGAGCGCCGGCACGCTGCAACATGCCGGCACCAGCCTGGCCGGCAAGGACATGACGTTGTCCGCGACAGGCCAGGATGCGCCCGGCGGCGCTTCGTCTTCCGTGGGGCTGGACCTCGCGGGCGGCACCTTGTCGGCGGCGAACAGGCTGACGCTGACCTCCGCCAAGGACATGGACACTTCCCACGCCACGCTGCATGGCAGCGGCCTGGACCTGTCCGCCGCCAACCTGCGCAACCAGGGCGGCAAGCTCACGTCCTCGGGCGATGCGACGATCAAGCTCGGCGGCGAGCTGGACAACACCGGCGGCATGATCGCGGCGGCGGGCAAGGCCCGCGTCGACACCACGCGCCTGGGCAACCGCGACGGCACCGTGGCGGGCGGCAACCTGACCATCATCACCAGCGGCGCCATCGACAACCAGCGCGGCCTGCTGCAGGCCGACGACACGCTGACCCTGACGGCCGCCAGCCTGGACAACCGCAACACGCTGACCTCCAGCGGCGCGCCCGCCAAGGGCGTGCTGGGCAAGGTGGCCAGCATCGTGGCCGGGCGCGTGAACAACCAGGGCGGCGCAATCAGCGTCGGCCAGGACCTCGCCATCAAGGCCGGCGAATTGGACAACACCGCCGGCGAAGTGGCCTCGCAAGGCG
This sequence comes from Achromobacter sp. Marseille-Q0513, assembly GCF_018195695.1. Taxonomy (NCBI): domain Bacteria; kingdom Pseudomonadati; phylum Pseudomonadota; class Betaproteobacteria; order Burkholderiales; family Alcaligenaceae; genus Achromobacter; species Achromobacter sp. Marseille-Q0513. The sequence continues at coordinate 658 of NZ_JAGTJY010000332.1, forward strand.
CCGCGCGCATCGAGGCCGACACGCTCAAGAACACGCAGGGCAAGCTGCTGGCCGGCCGAACCCTGTCCGTCATTGTCAAGACTCTGCGGGAACTGGGCACGCTGCAGTCGCAGGGCGATCTGTCCTTCGCCTATGACGGGCCGCTGAATCAGCGCGGCGATCTCATCGCCGGCCGCGATCTGAGCCTGGCCGTGGGCGGGACCATGGACAACACCGCGCGCATCAACGCGGGCCGCGATCTGAACATCTGGGCCGATACGCTGAACAACCAGGCAACGGGCGAGCTGGTGGCCGGTCGCAACAATACGATCAACGTCGCCGGCACGCTGACCAACGCCGGCCTGATCGACGGCGGCAATACGCGCATCACGGCGGGCGGCGTGACCAACCTGGGCCGCATCTATGGCGATGGCGTGGCCATCGGCGCTGGCACGTTGCTCAACGGCGCTGGCGCCAACGGCGGGGCCGTCATCGCCTCGCGGGGCAGCCTGGATCTGGGCGCGGTCACGCTGGTCAACAACGGCCACGCGTTGATTTACTCGGCGGTGGATCTGCGCATCGGCGGCGCGCTGGATGCCAGCGGCCGCGCCGTCGGTCAGGCGCAGTCGCTGCAGAATGCCGCAGCCACGATCGAAGCCGCGGGCAATGCCAATATCTCGGCGGCGGCGATCCTCAACCTGAATATCAACTATGCCAGCCAGACCGTGCTGGTGTCGTCCGAACTCAAGCGCTACTACCGCGAAGCCAACAACAATGGCAATCCGGCGGGCGCGATGCTGGACAGGGACAGTTTCTGGGTCTGCTACGAGAACGGTCCCCAGTGCAGCCAGGACCCGCGTTGGGCGACGGGCGGCAGGGACCGGCTGCTTGTCGTTCCGTCGGACAAATACCCCGCGTCGCGCTACGGGCCTCCGTTTGATTATGTGCCGCCCCGTTGGGAGGGCGACGGCAGCAGCAAGCCGAATGAAGCGACCGCGCCGGTCGCCCCGACGTACATCACGCCTGACTATGTATGCAATGGGCCGGGCGGAGATGCGGGAGAAGGGACATGTTCCTACACAGCGGAACGCTTTCTCTATGCGCGCGATTCCCGCATCTGGTCGGTATTCGATGTGGCGCCGCCCGCCGGCCCCATGCCCGTGTGGGTCGAGCGGCAGTACCCCTGCGGTGCCGACTGGCAATGCCAGGCCAGCGAGGTCGCGCGCCGCAAGGTCTATGACGAGGCCTATGCTGCGTTCAAGGCGACACATATGCAGTTGGACGCGCGCATCCGTGACTTCAACGCCGATTTCGCGCGCCGCCTGCGGCACAACTTTGTCTACTACGACGTAACTGAAACCGTCACCGAGACGCGCGCGACCGCCAGCGACCCAGGCAGAATCCTGTCGGGCGGCGCGATGACGTTGACCGGCACCGTCACTAACGACAAGAGCCAGATCGCCGCGGGTGGCGCATTGTCGGTCGTCGGACCCGGCATCGACAACATCGGCGCGGCCGGCACGCGCACGGTGGCGCGTGCAGGTTCCATGACCCTGAGCACCGAAGGCAATGGCCGGCGCCGGGAAACGACCGGTCGCTACCAGGAAACCTTGGCCTCCCAGCCCATCGAGGTGCCGGTCGGAACCTCCGGCGGCAACATCCAGGTCACCCTGAGCGGCGGGGCGCCGGGCGTCACCGGCGTCGCCGCGCCCGGCCCCGTGCGGGTCGCCAGCGTCGGCCTGCCCGACGGCAACGCGGTGCGTACGGTCTCCAATCCGGCCAGCATTCCCGACAGCCAACTTTTTGCCGTCAACAGCCGGCCGGGCGCGCCCTATATCGTTGCCACCGACCCGCGTTTCACGGGCCAGCGGCCCTATGTCTCCAGCGACTACCTGCTGGACCTGCTGCTTCGACCCGGCGCGCTGCCGGGCACGCCGAACGGCAACGCTGCCGGAGCCGGCAACGGCT
>NZ_JAGTJY010000333.1:0-2577 GCF_018195695.1 Achromobacter sp. Marseille-Q0513
TCGGATTCCCTCGGGCGCATCGAGGTTGCTCGCAGCCGCGCCGCCCCGCCCGAGGAGCTGCGGGTTTCGAGGGATGTGGCGTTGCTGGAGCCGTGGCTGGTGACGAGGTTTGCGTCGCCCGCAGAAACCGGCCGCGCGGGCGGCCAGTTTCTGCATACGTGGTGTCTTGCGTCAGGGGTTTAACGCTATGCGCAGATCACGCGCTTAGAAAATTGGCGGCTTCTCAGACTGCGGCGTACCGCGAACCTTCGTAACGAGAAGGGCAAAGCAGCTAAACTCGGAGCACTCGAATCGAGCTACATCACCATGATCTTCACCATCGGCTATGAAGGCATTGACCTCACCAGGTTCATGTCCTTGCTTTCGCACCACAACATTGACACAGTCGTCGATGTTCGCGAAATGCCGCTTTCCCGCAAGCGGGGTTTTTCAAAAACCGCGTTGAGAACGGCGCTCAACCAATCCGGCTTCGAATACGTTCACCTGGCGATGCTAGGTTGTCCCAAGGACGTCAGGAACCGGTACAGGGAAGACGGCAACTGGGCTGCATATCGCAAACGTTTCTTGCGATACCTTGCCACCCAGGAATCGGCGATTGCAGAATTGGCGGCGCTATCCAGCGATTCGAACTGCGCGCTCCTGTGCTTTGAAGCTGACCACAATTTTTGCCATCGCTCGATGGTGGCAAACGCAGTCTCCGCCATTTCCGACGCGGAAGTCACACACATCAGCGCCACGCCGCCCACTAGAACAGCGCGCCCTGCATCGTTGGCGTTTGCCTGGGCGGATAGATGAGACTGATGATGAGCCATTGATTCTGGAAACGATGCTGGTTGCCCATCAGCAGCATCATGTCCTTGGACTGCATTGATCCCAGCAACTTCTGCCGGAAGACCTCATCGCAATCCGATCCGTAGTCCCTGCGACATCGCCGATAAAGCTGACCCGCCTCCCAATCGACAATCTTGTGGCGAATACTGGAACCATCGGCACATGAGTATTCATAGTAGAAATCACAGGGCAGCTTTTTGAGCATTGCAATCTCGCTCCTGGCTTCGGGTTCCGTGAGCAAGCTCCCCTGCCCCTGAGCATGCGTCAGCTTGAGTATTTCCTCCTCGGACCACTCCGCCTTTCTGGCAGCCACGATGCTCAATCCGGTCAGTTCGCGCGGCTTCAGAAGCGCGAGCGATCCTTTGGTTGTCCCTGACCATTTCTCAAGATCGGAAAAGGCTTCAAACTGAGGAATGCGGCGTATCCATTCCCTGCGCGGCTGCCATTCTGCATGGGTTGAGACCTTCTCGCCGCATGCAAGCGTACCGATGTCTATCCTGAAACTCTCAGGCCGGTGATCGCCGCGAGCCTTTTCGACCTTGACATCGATCCATTGCCATTTGGAAAACTGCTGGTCATCCTCCAGAAAGCGAAATGGGACAGGGAACAGTCTTCGCATCTCCCCATTGGCATTGATTCCAGCCACACAGGATGTTTCGATATAGCTGGCGCTTGGCGAAGGGTAAGTTTTTGCCAAGATGAGAATGCGCTCTCGTTGCAGTGCCACGAATGTTCCTCCTTCTTGCAAAGCCGCATCACATGATCTGTTCGCCAAAATCTAGCAGCGATTCGATCGTTGTGTACGCCATTGCGGTAGGCCGTGACCTGCTGAACAGCAAAAATCAGACGAGCGCTCCATTGCAAGATCAATGGACGCTTTCCTGTACTTTTCCCGCCACCACAACGGTAGCCCAGGTTGAGAGCCGGAGTACGAATTGCGCACAACCGCAGTTTTCCGTATGCCAAAAGGAAGCTCTCGTGCCCCCCTGCCTCACCCCCTGACCACAAACCGCTGGTCCGTCGAAGGCGAACCCGAATACGGTCGCATACGTCTTTCCCGGTTGCATCAACTGGATGCGCGCCCGACTCGGCATAGAGACGATTGCGCGGCTGGTCGGCAACAGCGCACTGGAACCGAACGTCAGCGGCGCTTCCCCTTTTGATGCAGAAACCGTGGCGCGCTTGATGGGGGGAGTAAAGAGCCTTTGTGAGCACATCGGCATCCTGGGCAAGACCATTCAGGAAGAATCGTCCCAAGACAACGAAAGAACCCATTGACCCCGGGCACCGCCAACCAGAACAGCCACGTCTCGTAATGCGAGACCCCTATGCGTAAATATGGCCGCCCGCGCGGCCATATTTGCGCGTCCCCGCAAGATCTTCCTGCGAAAACCAACCCTTCAAAAGCACGCCAAGCACCCTCTTCGCCCCAGCGACGTATCGGCACTTCGATCCGCGAGCCTGGCGTGGCGAGGGCGCGGGGTGCGCGGGGCGTCGATGCGCCCGAGGGAATCCGAAGGCAGCCGCCGGCAGGCGGCAACGAGGATGACGAAGGGAAAGTCCGGAGCGAAGGCTCCGGACCGCAATCGTTGCCCCGCGCACCCCGCGCCCTCGACGCGACGGGCGGCTGAAGAACCCAAAAGCACTCGCAGCAAGAACACCGCCCACGCATATAACAAGAACCAAAAACTCCAAAACGAGGCATACAATCCCCCACCATATGTCCACCATGCGCCTCTTCTACGC
>NZ_JAGTJY010000334.1:0-2546 GCF_018195695.1 Achromobacter sp. Marseille-Q0513
GACCTGGGTGATGGTGGCGGCGCGGCGCCGCACCACGCCCGCCAGGGCGAAGCGCAGGGACGGCAGCCCGTTGGCCACGCGACGCAGGCGCGACAGGCCCAGGATGCAGAGCCAGGCCACCAGCGCGAACACCAGGAACGCGCCCAGGAAGCCGCCCGCCACTACCGCCCCCAGCCGCGCGTCGCCGGCGAACCACCAGATCAGCAGCGCGAAGCCCGCCGCGCCCAGCCCATAGCCGGCGGCGCTGCGCGCGCCCAGGGTGTCGGCGTCGCGCCGCAGCACGCGGGCCGGCGGCACATGGCGCAGCTGCGCCAGCGAGGGCAGCGCGAAGCCCAGCAGCAACAGCAGGCCGGTCAGCAGCCCCTGCGCCGCCGGCACCGCCGAGGGCGCGGGCAGGGTCGTGTCGATCAGCGAAGCCAGCACCGCCACCAGGCCCTGGTGCACGGCGAAGCCCAGCAGGCAGCCGACGGCCGACGAGAACAGCCCGACCAGCGCGAACTCCAGCGTCAGCATGCGCGAGACCTGCGACTGCACGGCGCCCAGGCAGCGCATGACGGCGATGCCGTCGCGGTGCCGCGCCATGTAGCGCCCGGCCGCCAGCGCCACCGCCACGGCCGAGATCAGCACGGCCAGCAGCGCCACCAGCGACAGGAAGCGCTGGGCGCGGTCCAGCGTGCGGCGCACCTCGGGGCGGCCCGATTCCAGCGTCGCCAGCTTCTGGCCGCGCTTGAGGTTCTGGCCCAGCCAGCCGGCGTAGCCGGACACGGCCTCGGGCGGGCCGGCGACCAGCAGCGCGTAGCCGATGCGGCTGCCCGGCGCGATCAGGCCGGTGGCCGGCAGGTCGCTGGCGCGCAGCAGCACGCGCGGCGCGACGTTGACGAACTGCATGCCCCGGTCGGGTTCATAGCTCACCACCCGCTCGATGCGCAGGCGCGTGTCGCCCACGTTGAGCAGGTCGCCGATATTCAGGTTCAGCAGCGACAGCAGCTGGCCGTCGACCCAGACCGCGCCCTCGGACGGAATGCCGCGCGCCGGCGCGTCCGGGGCGAACGGCCCCTCGGCCACGCGCAGCGCGCCGCGCAGCGGGTAGCCGGGCTCGACGGCCTTGAGCGCGGCCAGTTGGGCGCCGTCGCCCGCGCTGACCATGGACGGGAACTGCCAGGTGCGCGATACCTCGAGCCCGCGCTGGCGCGCCTGCTGCAGGAAGGCGTCCGGCACCGGCTCGTCGGCGTCCAGCACCAGGTCCGCCCCCAGCATCTGGCCGGCATCGCGCTCCAGCGCCCGGCCGACCCGATCGGCCAGGAAGCCGACGCTGGTCACGGCGGCCACCGCCACCACCAGCGCCAGCACCAGCAGCCGCAGCTCGCCGGCGCGCGCGTCGCGCATCATCATCCTGGCGCCCAGGCGCAGGGTGGACCAGAAACCGGCGCGGCGCGCCCGGGAGGCATCAGGGAAATCCATCATCGTGCAATCTTACCCAACGGCCGGAAGGGGGGCCGAATCCCGCTATCATGCGCTACTGCGGCGCGACGCCGTGACAAGAACATACTGAATACTGGAGAAGACAATGCGCAAATCCTGGCTTGCAGCCACGATCCTGGCCGCCTGCGGGGCGGTCGCTTCCCTGCCCGCCGCGGCGCAGAACACCCTGAAGATGGCCTACGCCCTGTCGACCTCGTCGCACTACGGCGCCGGCGCGGACGCCATGGCCAAGTCCATCGAGGCCTCGACGGGCGGCAAGTACAAGGTGCAGCAGTTCGCCAACAGCGCGCTCGGCGGCGAGCGCGAGGTCATCGAGGGGCTGCAGATCGGCACCATCGACCTGGCGATCGTTTCGACAGGGGCTACCCTCAATTTTGTTCCCGAAACCGGGGTTTTCGATATCCCCTTCCTGCTGCGCGACCTGCCGCACGCCCGCACGGTGCTGGACAGCAAGATCGGCCAGGACATGCTGGCCAAGTTCCCCAGCCGCGGCATCATCGCCCTGGCCTGGGGCGAACAGGGCTTCCGCCACCTGACCAACAACGTGCGCCCGGTCAAGACGCCGGCCGACGCCAAGGGCCTGAAGATCCGCACCACGGAAAACCCCATCCACATCGCGGCCTTCCGCCAGATCGGCATCCTGCCGACCCCGATGGCCTGGCCCGAAGTGGCCACCGCCCTGCAGCAGGGCACCATCGACGGCCAGGAGAACCCGCTGTCGGTCATCACCTCGGCCAAGCTGTCGCAAATGCAGAAGCACCTGGCGCTGACCGGCCACGTCTACGGCCCGGCGCTGGTGCTGATGTCGGCCAACGTCTACAACGGCCTGTCGGCCGCCGACAAGGCCAACTTCGACAAGGCCGGCAAGGAATCGGCCCAGGCCATGCGCGCCTACGTCGACAACATCGAGAAGACCGGCGTGGAACAGCTGAAGAAGGAAGGTATGCAGGTCACCGAAGTGGACCGCGCCGCCTTCGCCGCCGCCGTCGAGCCGGCCTACCCCGAGTACTACAAGAAGTACGACAAGAAGCTGATCGACGCCATCCGCGACACCAAGTAAGCAC
>NZ_JAGTJY010000335.1:0-2524 GCF_018195695.1 Achromobacter sp. Marseille-Q0513
CGGCGCGCCCGTATTGCTGCGGACTGACGACATAGGCGCCGCGCACGCCCGTCAAGGCGCGCGTCAAGGCGTCCGCATCAATCAGGTCGGCCTCTGCGATCTCGGCGCCGCGCCCGGCCCAGGCCCCGCCCCTGGCGCGATCGCGCAACACCACGCGCAGCGGCAGGCCCGCGCGCAGCAGCGCGTCGGCCGCGGCGGCCCCGGTGCGGCCGGTGGCGCCGAACACGGCATAAGGCAGGTCATTGCTCATTCTTGAAACTCCAGATCAGGGAAAGCTGAAGCTTGCGGCCTGCGCTACCATGCGTCCATGGCATGAAGTGCATAGTGGACATGCATCAAATGGATTTGAATTCCATCGACCTGAACCTGCTGAAGTTCCTCGACGCGCTGGCACAGGAGCGCAGCGTAACGCGTGCCGGCCTGCGTCTCGGGCTGAGCCAGCCCGCCGCCAGTCGCGCCCTGGGCCGACTGAGGGCCATGCTCGACGACCGCCTGGTGGCGCGCGGCCAGCACGGGCTGGAGCTAACGCCCCGGGGGCAGCAACTGGCCGGCCCGGTCAGCCGTCTGCTGGAATCCGCCCGCGCCATCGTTTCGCCGCCGTCCTTCGATCCGGCCACGGCCTCAGGCCGCTACACCCTTGCCGCGCACGACCACCTGGCGCTGCTGATCGTGCCGGGATTGATGGCGCGGTTCGCGCGGCTGGCGCCGGGCCTGGACCTGGACATTGCCCAGCCCGCCGGCGACAACGTCCGCCGGGTCGCCGACGGCGCCGTGGACCTGGCCGTGGGCGTGTTCGACGCGCTGCCCGCCAGCCTGTACAGGCGCGCGCTGTACGAAGACCGGCTGACCTGTGTGCTGCGCGCCGACCATCCCGATGCCGTCGGCCTGGACCTGGATGGCTACCTGGCGCAGCGCCACATCGCCGTCACCATCTCCGGCGTGGGCGCGAGCCCCGTGGACGCGGCCCTGTCGGCGCGCGGCCTGACACGACGCGTGGCGCTGCGCGTGCCCCACTTCCTGGCCGCCGCCATGATGACGGCGGACAGCGACATGGCGCTGACGCTGCCCGGGCGACTGGCGCGGCGACTGGCGGCCACGCTGGCGTTGCAGGTCGTGGACCTGCCCCTGCCCATGCCGCCGCTGTCGCCGGCCATGATCTGGCACGAGCGCTTCCAGGACGATCCCGCCCATGCCTGGCTGCGCGGACAGATCGTAGAATCCGCGCAGGCGGCGGCCGGCGCTTGAAACAAGGCGCCAGCCCGCCATCCTCATCCCGAACCTCGAACCCGCGCCGGACCCAAAGCCGGCACATCCTTGCATGACACCCATTTCCCTGCTCGACTTCCTGCGCCTGGGCGCCTTCGGTCCCTACACCCCCACGGTCCACTGCACGCCCGAGGACGTGTTCCTGGCGCTGGGCGCGCCGGAAGAGGCCTACGCCCCCGGCGACCTGGACCGCGCCTATGTCGCGGGCGACGCGCGCTGCTTCCCGCTGATCGTGGCCTATGGCGACGTGGAATTCCATTTCGCCGCACCGACCGAGCTGACGACGCTGTTCGTGGACAGCTTCAGCGGCCGGCGCGGCGCGCCCGACGGCGGACCGCTGAAACTCGCCGATCCCGGCCCGCTGCGCGAGGGCACGTCGCTGGCGCGGTTCGAGGCGGCCGCGGCCACGCTGGACATCGACATCCGCTCGATCCGGCCGTATTCGCCGCCTTATGCCTTCGTGGCGCTGACGGAGGGTGGCGTGGAAGTGGGATTCGAGCATGACGACCCGGACGCGCCAGGTTCGGAGCCCGTGTTGCGGTGGTTCTGCTGGACGCCGCCGCGCCCGGCGGCCTTAGCGCGGGAGCCTCGCCCAATCAGGCCCGCCGCTGCGGGCATCGGCACGGACGCCTCCTGTCGCAAAGCCTCGTAGCCTGACACCTTTGGCAATCCTTCCCGCCCCGGCGGGCGGCCGCGTCGACGTTACAATCCCCGGGCAGCTTTCCCCAACGCCTTACCCGCCTTCCCCCATGTCCAACCTCATCGTCCACGGCGGCACGCCCCTGCGCGGCCGCGTCGTTCCTTCCGCCAACAAGAACGCGGTCCTGCCCATCCTGTGCGCCACGCTGCTGACCGATCAGCCGCTGCGGCTGAACGGCGTGCCGGACATCACCGACGTGCGCAAGATCCTGGACATCTTCCGCGCCCTGGGCAGCCAGGTGAAGCTGGACGAAACCACCCGCGTGCTGGACCTGCACCATCGCGACACGCGCTTCGACGCCGCCGTGCACCGGCTGCCCGAGGAAATGCGCTCGTCCATCATGCTGGTGCCGCCGCTGCTGGCGCGCTTCGGCGTGGCGCGGCTGGAGGACAACGTCAAGGGGTGCACGCTGGGCGTGCGCGAGATCGATCCGCACGTGGACATCTTCCGCTCCTTCGGCGGCCAGGTGGAACGCGCCGACGGCTCGCTGCTGGTGCGCAGCAGCGGCCCGCTCCGCCCCACCCATCACTGGCTGGACTATGCCTCGGTGACCACCAC
>NZ_JAGTJY010000336.1:0-2453 GCF_018195695.1 Achromobacter sp. Marseille-Q0513
GCATGGACGATCCCGGCTGGCTCTCCACCGGACTCGGCACCGCGCAATCCGCGGTTTCCGGGCGCCGGAAACAAAAAATGCAACTTGTTCGAGAGACTAACGGGCTTGCAAGCCGCATTTCCCCTTGCTACGCCAGGATCAGACTAATCCCGTTAAATCCAGTTCGTATCGGCTGTATGTCCCAGCTTTTTCCCCACCCTGCCCGCCTCCCCGATCAATGGTGCTTGCCGTTGCGATGGATGTCGTGTGCGACAAAACAACTATCCTCGGTCGGACGGTCCAGCACGCCCGGCCGGGCCAGGGTCAGGCGGATGTCCGACAGTCCGGACTCCCAGTGCTCGCGCATGGCCTCGGTGCCGAACTCGTAGTCCTTGGAATAGCGTTCGCGGTGCTTGGACTCGTAGATCAGGTTGACGATGTTGGTCGCCGGCGTGTGCGACAGCCGGCGCAGCTCTTCCAGGTCGGCCGCGCCGCGCTCGGATTCGGGCAGGCGCGCCAGCAGCTTCTGCAAGCCGTGGCGCAGCTTGAGCACCCGGCGCAACTGGTCGGTCACCAGGCGGGTCCGGCTGGAATACTGGATGTCCTTCTGCCGCTCGGCCACTTCTTCCAGCGAGGTCGGCAGGCCGCCGCGCGCCGGCCACAGGTCCACCTGGAAGGCCAGCGTGTCGCGCATGTTGTCCGCGCCCACCACCTGGGCCAGCGGGGTGTTGGACACCACGCCCCCGTCCCAGTAATGCTCGCCATCGATCTCCACGGACGGAAAGCCCGGCGGCAACGCGCCGGAGGCCATGACGTGCTCGGGTCCGAGCCGGTCCTTGCGGCTGTCGAAATAGGCGAAGTTGCCGGTCCGCACATTGACCACGCCAAAGCTGGCGCGCACCGAGCCCGCGTTCAGCAGGTCGAAGTCGACGAACTGGCGCAGCGTGTCGGCCAGCGGAGACGTGTCGTAGAAGCTGGTGGAGGCCGCCCCCTGCCCATGCAGCAGATAGGGCGGCGGAAAGCGCGGCTTGAAGAAGCCAGGCTGACCGGACACCAGGGCATGGAAGGCGGACAGCTGACCGTTCATGGCCGGCGAGCCGAAGCCGAACGGAATGCCCTCGAACATGCCGGCCAGCGTATCGCCCCAGGGCACGGCGGCGAAACCGGTCGGCCGGCAGATCGTCTCCCAGAAACCGCGCAGCCGCGCCACGCGCTCATCCTCGGGAGAGCCGGCGATGATGGCGGCGTTGATCGAACCGATGGAAATGCCCGCCACCCAGTTGGGGCGGATGCCGGCCTCGTGCAGGCCCTGGTACACCCCGGCCTGGTAGGCCCCCAGGGCGCCGCCGCCCTGCAGCACCAGGGCGACCGTGTCGTAGGACTGCGCGCCGCCGGAATCCGCGGCGGCGCGGCTCGGGCTGGCGGCGTCGGCCGAGGCGGTCTTGGACTTGCGGCGCGGGCTGTCTGCGTCGGCCGGGGCGGCCTGGGGCTTGCGGGACGGGCGTGCCGTGCTCATGCGGGGCTCCTCAAGGCTTGGACTTGTCCGGTCCCTGCGGCGCGGCCACGCCGGCGCGGAACGGATACTTCGAGAACACCTGGGCGACGGCCTTTTCCACGCTCTGCTGCGACGTGGCCATCTCGGGATTGCGCACCTCGCCCACGGCCACGCCTTCCCACACCAGCTGCTTGCGGCGCGCGTCGACCAGATCGATGTTCAGCGTGCCCTCGGTGTATTGATAGACGGTGTCGCCCCAGCCATAGCCGGGCCAGCCGCCATAGAAGCCGCTGCGATAACCGTAATAAGGACCGATGGCCGGCGGCGCCTCGGTGACCTGGGTCTTCTGTTGCAGCTTGCCGTTGAAATTGATCAGCAGGTCCGGGTCGGCGGCGCTGTAGACGTAGCCGCGCATTTCCATCTGGCCGCGCGTGGCGTCTTTCAGGCGCTCGGTCAGCAGGCTGCTGTAGCCAGCCTTGTCCGTGCCCAGCGGGCTCATGTAGCCGAAGGTGCGATAGCGCGAGAAATCCGCCTTCTGGTCGTAGTCGCTGCGTATCGACGGTCCGGTGGCGCAGGCCGACAGCAGCGCGGCCAGGCAGCCCGCGGCCAGCAAGGTTGAGGCTTTCATGATCCAGTCTCCAGGAATCCGAGGCCAGCACATAGTGCCGCGAAGCCCGCAAAGTTTCAATGACGCATCTCATTCCCATCGCGCGCGCGCCGCCCGGGCCGGCCGTCCATTACACTGCGAGTCTGCAATCGAAACTGAACGGACCTCACCGCCATGTTGGAACTCGACGGCTCGATCTGGCTACGCTCCGGCGCCCAGACCTGGGGCGGCAAGAACCGCATCGACCTGCTCGCCCAGATCGACGCCACCGGCTCGATCACCGCCGCCGCGCGCGCCGTGGGCATGAGCTACAAGGGCGCGTGGGACGCCCTCGGCGCCATGAACACACCGGCGGACGGAACGCCGGTGCTT
>NZ_JAGTJY010000337.1:0-2420 GCF_018195695.1 Achromobacter sp. Marseille-Q0513
CGCAAGGGGCGGGCCGCGCCCTGTTCACAATACGCTGCAAGAGAACAAGATGAAAAACTTCGAGAACATCCAATTGCTGACGCTGGCCAATACGCTGGTCAGCCTGCTCAGCGCCTTCGTGCTGGGCTCCATCGTCGGCTTCGAACGCCAGTTCCGCCAACGCACGGCGGGCCTGCGCACCAACGCGCTGGTGGCGGTGGGCGCCGCCATCTTCGTCGACATGGCCTTTCGCGTCGGCGGCGCCGACGGCGGCGCGCGCGTGATTTCCTATGTGGTGTCGGGCGTGGGCTTCCTGGGCGCGGGCGCCATCATGCGCGAAGGCGGCAGCATCCGCGGGCTGAACACCGCCGCCACGCTGTGGGGCTCGGCCGCCATCGGCGCCTGCGCGGGCGCGTCGCTGCTGCTCGAAGCGGTGGCCGCCACGGCCTTCGTGTTGGCCGCGAACACCTTGCTGCGGCCCCTGGTCAGCCATATCAACCGTCAGCCGGTCGACGCGCAGACCACCGAAGTCACCACCGTCATCCACGTGATCGCGCACGTGGACGAGCGCCAGGCCGCCATGACCGTGCTGGAAGACGTGCTGGAGGCGGAGCAACTGCCGCTGTCGGAGCTGAAGATCGACCAGTTCGGCGAGAACGAGGTCGAGATCGAGGCCGCCCTGAGCGAAGCCGCGGTCGACGAGGAAGACCTGGACCGCGTCGCCGCGCGGATCGCGAGCGCGCCGTCGGTGCGCACGGCTTTCTGGGCGGCGCGGACGGTTTGATGCCGAAACCGTGCCGCTTCTGAAGGGGCGGACAGGCCGGGGAGGCGCCCGCTATTGCGTGGCGACAGGTTGGATCGCCTGCACGCGATCCGCCTCGGACTTCACCGCCCCGCCACCATAGGCCTGGATCCACGACGAGGCATAGGCGGCGGACGCGGCCAACGGTTCGCCGCCGTCGTACTGCGTGCGCAGCCGGATCATCAGCTCGTCCAGCAGCATGGGCCGACCCAGCGCGTAGCCCTGCCCGTAGCGGCAACCCGCCGCGCGCAGCGCGGGGATGTCCTCGACGTTCTCCACGCCTTCGGCCACGACGCGCCAGCCCATCCGGGTGGCCAGCTCGGCCGCCGTGCGCAACACTTCGAACGCCACGGCGCTGCGCCGCATGCGGGTGACGAAGTACTGATCGATCTTCACTTCGGACAGCGGGATGGCGGAGAGCAGCTTGAGCGAGGCATGGCCGGTGCCGAAATCGTCCAGGCTGACCTCGCAGCCGGCCTCTTCCAGTTTCAGCAGCGAGGCTCGCAGCACGTCGAGCTCTCGGATGGGCTGATCCTCGGTGAGTTCCACCCGCAACAGCGAAGCGGGCAGCTCGGCGGCGCGGATGCGCTGCAGCAGCGATTCGACCGCCCCGGCGTCGGACAGCGTGCTGGCCGGCGCGTTGATCGCAACGGGAATGGCGACGCCCGCGCGCCGCATGGTCTGCAGCATCTCGATCACGCGCACGCTGACGCGCTCGAACAGTTTCCTGTCCAGTCCCTGCCGGTTGATCGAGGGGATGAAATCGGCGGGCATGACCGTGCCCAGGCGGGGGTGCTGCCAACGCGCCAAGGCCTCGGCCGATACGATGCGGCCGGTAAGCAGGTCCACCTGGGGCTGCAGCAATACCCTGAGCCCGTCCTTGCCGGCGACCATGGCCGCAATTTCAACGTCGTCCGCAACCTGACCGGAGGCTGCCTGTTGATTCAGCGTCATGTCTACGCTCCTGAAGCGTCCCGGATTCTGGGCCGCGCTGTCCGGGCGCGGTCCGAGACACACTGGACATGAACGCCGGCACGGAACTGCGCAAGCCGGCGATTCAGCGTTGTAACGCTTACGTTTTTTTAGGCGATTTCCGCTGTTTTCTCCAGATTAATTTGTGCTCGCGCGGCGCGGATGTCACAGATGTGTAACCATACCTGTAGGCTCCCGCGAAATTGGCGACGACCTGCCACGAAAGAAGGCGCATGGGCGGTCTTCCCGGCATGGTAGGGTGTGCGCCTCGCGCCCGCCGGCCCCCTTCCTGAACGAAGCAGCAGCTTGATTTCCTCCCCCGCTCCCTGGCGCGCCGCCATGCGCCGCATCCTCTGGCTGGACGCCCTGCAGGCCGCCGCCACCAGCGCGGCGCCGGTGATACTGGCCGTGCTGCTCGATGAACCCCGGCTGGGCTGGAGCGCCATCGCGGCATTCTGGGCCTGCTTCGGCGATCCCGGCGGCCCCTTGCGGCAACGCGCGGGCGCCATGCTGGCGCTTGGACTGGCCGGCGGCCTGTATTGCCTGCTGGCCAGCGTGAGCGCGCCCTACCTGTGGCTGCTTGTTGCCACTGACCTTCCTCTGCTGCACCCTGGGCGGCCTGCTGCGCGTGCTGGGGCCGGCGGGATCGCCGAAGCAGGCCCAGAAT
>NZ_JAGTJY010000338.1:0-2391 GCF_018195695.1 Achromobacter sp. Marseille-Q0513
GTCCGGCTATGGCAGCGTCGCCAACCTGAACAATGCCGGCTTCATCAACAGCGGCGCCGCGGCCGGCGGCGGCCTGAAGGTCGGCGGCAACTTCAACAACGCCGCCGGCGCGACCCTGATGGCCAATCTGACCGGGCCGCAGGCGAGCAACCTGAACGTCACCGGCTCGGCCACGCTGAACGGCTCGCTGATCGTGACCAACAGCGCGCCGCTGACCGGCAACGACAGCTTCACGGTGCTGACCGCCGGCCAGGGCATCACGGGGCAATTCGCCACCACCACCCTGCCGCAGCTGGCTTTCGTGGACACAGCGGTGAAATACGCCCCCGGCAGCGTCGCCGTCTCGTTCACGCGCAACCAGACCGGCTTCGCGCAGGTGGGCCAGACCCCGAACCAGCGCGCGGTCGCGGCCGCCATCAACGGCCTGCCCGCCAACAACCCAGTCTATGGCGCGGTGCTGGGCCTGAGCGCCAAGGACGCTCCAGGCACGTTTGAACGCCTGTCCGGCGACAGCCATGCCTCGCTATCCTCGGCCCTGATCCGCAACGCCGAGACATTGCGCACGCAGCCCCTGAACCGCCTGCGCGACAGCCTGCAGGCCGACAGCGGCGCGGACGACCGCGCCTGCGCCGAGATCCAGCGCAATGCCGGCAGCTACGGCCAGCGCTTCTCGTGCCAGCGCAACGTGTGGAGCGAGGTGCTCGGTAGCTGGCAACGCCAGGACGGCGACGGCAACGCGCCGGACTACCGCCAGCGCACCGGCGGCGTGCTGATCGGCGGCGATGCGCGCGTGGGCGACGGCTGGCGCGTCGGCATGGCGCTGGGCTACCAGGACAGCACCATCTGGCAGGACAGCCGCGATGCGCGCGCCAAGGTCGACAGCTACAGCGTCACGCTGTTCGGCGGCAAGTCCTTCGCGCGGCCCGGCGGCGGCGCCTGGAACGTGATGGCCGGCGCGGGCTATGCCTGGCAGGACATCGACACGCGGCGCCAGCTGCGCCTGGGCGGCAGCGACCAGGAGCTCAAGGCCAGCTACAGCGGCAACACCGCACAGGTTTTCGGCGAGGTCGGCTACGCGATTCCAGTCGCGCCGCAGGCCTCGGTGGAACCCTTCGCCGGCATCGCCTGGACCCGGCAGCACCTGGGCGGCTTCTCGGAAAGCGGCGGTTCGGCGGCGCTGTCGTCGCGCGGCGAACATAACGACGTCACCACCACCACGCTGGGCGTGCGCGGCAGGATCGACACCCAGATCGCGGGCGCGCCGGCCCGGCTGCGCGCCACGCTGGGCTGGCGCCATGCGATGGGCGACGTCAAGCCCGAGCGCACGCTGGCGTTCAGCGCGGGCCCGAACTACACCGTGTCGGGCACGCCGCTGGCCAGGAACGCGGCGGTGGTGGAACTGGGCGCCGAAGTCGGCATCTCGAAGAACGCCGCCATCGGCCTGAGCTACCAGGGCCAGTACGGCAACGGCAACCGCGACAACGCGGGCTTCATCAACGTGCGCTGGAACTTCTAGCGCGGCGCGGGCGAGCATCCGGATGCGCTCCGGACGCTCGCCCGGCAGGCCGCCCGCGAGCCGAGGCGGCCAGGCGCTCCCGCGCCATGCCGGTCCAGGCGTTCGAGCACCGTGTAATATCACCGCCGGACGACGTCAGGACAACACAAATGGAACTGAGCCTGCCCGGCAAACTACAAAAAGCGCTGGAGCGCGAGGCGCAAGACGCCAAGCGCTCGCTGCACGCGCATCTGGTCCGTAAACTCGAAAACGTCACGCCGCCGATCGACATGATCGACGCGCGTCCGCTGCACGCCAATCTTCCCCGCTTGACGGACTACCTGGACCGCGTGCCCGGCGTGCGCGTGCTGTCCTCCGAAGTCACCCCCGACGCCTACTGGTGGGTCAAGCTCACCATCGACATCGCCCATCCGCTGGCATGGCGCGTGGTGCAGGAACTGGGCTTCGTGCTCAATGACCTGTCGCTGCAGGAAAAGCTGCCCACGGTCTTCAAGCCGGTCTCGCCGCCGCCGTATCTCAACGGCGGCCCCGAGGAATGCCTGGCCTGGGTGATCGAATCCAGCTGGAACTACATCGATCCCGGCTGGATCGCCGACACGCTGGAAGGCTACCTGCCCCGCCCGGTGGACCTGCCCGAGTCCTGGTCGGCGCAATAGGCGCCGCCCCCGCTACAACCAAAGTCGGATTCGCACCGGCGCGCCGGTTGCTATCTTTCCCACCATAACCCCTGGTCCATTACAGGACTGGACGACCGGTATCGTGCATTCCGCGCAGGCGAGCGCACGCGCCGACATCAGGAAACCGCTGCATGAATCACATCTACAGGTTGGTCCGTAACCGCGCCACCGGCGCATGGGTAGCCGTCGCTGAAATCG
>NZ_JAGTJY010000339.1:0-2369 GCF_018195695.1 Achromobacter sp. Marseille-Q0513
GCATCGTAGGTGACGCGCGCGGCTTTCAGCAGCGCGACGGCGGCCTCGTTCGCGGCGATGCCCGAGCGCAGCGCATTGCGGGCGGCGACGATCTGGCGCGTGGCGTCCTGCCTGGCGCGGGTCAGGCGTTCGCCGGCGCTGGCGGCGTCGTTGTGCGCCTGCATCCGCGCCGCCGCGCGCAGGCCGCCGTCGTACAGCGGCAGCGTCACGCCCAGGAAGACGCTGGAGCCGGAACGGCTGCCGTCCAGGTTGACGGTGCCGGCCTGCTGGCCGATGGCGGGCACGGCGGTGATGGACGACCGCCCCGAGGTGTGCGAGGTCGACGCGGACAGGAAGACCTTGGGCAGGAAGTCCGAGTCCGCCGCGCGCGCCTTGGCCTGTTCGGCCTGCTCGGCCGCATAGGCGGCCAGTACGTCGGGCCGGCGCGCCAGCGCGTCGGTGATGATCTGTTCGACCGGCTGCGCCAGCGCGGGCGACAGCGCGTGATCGGGCAGCGCGGCGATGCGCGGCTGCGCCAGCGGCGAGATGCCCATGGCGGTGATCAGCGCCAGGTAGGCATCCTGTTCGGCGCCGTCGGCGGTGACGGTGGCCAGCCGGGCCTGTTCGCGGTTCTGGGTCGCCTGCGCCACCTCGACCACGGTGCCCTGGCCCTGCCGGTAGCGCGCGTTGGCGGCATCCAGCAGGGTGCCGGCGTTGACCAGGCCCTGGCGCGCGTTGACGGTGCGCGCGCGCGCCGCGATATAGCCGTGATAGGCGACGCTGACCTCCTGGACCAGCTGCTGGTGCACGGCGGTCAGGGCGACGTTGCCGGCGATGGTGGCCTGTTCGGCGGCCTGCACGCGCGCCTGCCGGCCGCCGAAGTCGAACAGCAGCCATTGCAGCGAGAGCACGCCCACGGTGCCGTGCGTGCTGCTGTTGCTGGACGAGTCGCCCAGGCCGATGTTGCTGGAGCCGCTGCTGTGGCGCCAACCCGTCATGGCGGTGGCGGCCAGCTGCGGCAGGTAGATGCTCTTGACCATGCCGGTGGCCAGCGCGGCGTTGCGCGCCGCGTTCCAGGCGATGCGGGTGCGCGGGTTGGACGATTGCGCCAGGTCGATGAGTTCGGCCAGCGAGTATTCGTGGCCGGGATCGATGGCGCTGTCTTGCGGCATCGCGCCGGCGGTGGCGTTGGCCGGCAGCACGTAGCGCGCGTCGGGGCTGTCGGGCTGGGCCGGGCCGGAGACGATGGCGCCGCTGGCGTCGACGGGCGGCGTCCAGGGCCGGTCGGCTCGCGGCGGGGCCAGGTCCAGCGACGAGGTGGCGCAGCCGGCCAGGCTCAACAGCAGGGCCGGCCAGGACAGGCGCGGCAGCAGGATCGGCCAGGATGGGCGGACGGACAGGCTCGGCATCTTAGGCAGGGGCATGGGCCGGGGCTTCCTGGGTGGGTTCGGTGGACGGGCCGGCGACGGCGCGCGCGGCCCGGGCGTCCATCAGCTGGAGCAAGGCCGGCAGCGCCGCGTCGCCCTGCGCGGCCGGCATGGGGGGCGATGGCGGGCTGGCCAGGCCCGCGCCGTCGATGCGCGCCAGCAGCGCGGCATCGTCCGGAGCGCGGCCGGCGGCCAGGACCAGCGGCGCGGCCGTGGCGGACAGCGCGGCCAGCGTATCGCGGCGGGCATCCTGCCAGGCTTGCGGCGGCCGCAGCCACGCGGGTTCATAGGCGGTCAGCGACAGCTGACGCTGCGCGTCGCGGCCGGCGGCCAGCGCCTCGGCGGCCAGGGCATGGCGCGCCGCGCTGCCGGCCGCGACCGCTCGCCATTGCGCGCGCAGGGCCGTCACGGCGCGGTCGGCGCTGGCGGCGATGCTGACCGGCCAGACGCGCGTGAATATCAGGTAGACCACCACGTTGCCCAGCAGGATGCCGATGGTCCGGTCGCGGGCGATGGTCAGGTCGAAGCCCGGGCCCGCGCCCTGGATGACGCACAGGAAGAAGGCGAAGGCGATCTGGAAGCCCGCGTAGGCGATGGCCGGCGGCCCCACTGCGATCCAGGCCGACAGCGCGGCGGCGATGGACACCAGCGCCAGCAGCGAGGCGATGGAGTCCATGTGCGGCACGATGAACACGATGGCGGCCGTGCCCGCCAGCGCGCCGATCACGCAGCCGGCCAGGCGCAGGCGCAGCTTCTGCACGGTTTCGCCGGCGCTGCCCAGCGACACGATGTAGCAGGTGATGACGCAGGTGTGAATGCCGGGCCAGTCGAGCAGCGTGTACAGCAGGTAGCAGAACATCGCGGCGCCGGTGGTCTTGAGCGCGTAGGCGATGTGTTCGGGATTGGTGCCGGCGTCGGGCAGGAGGAAGCCGCCGCGCTTGGGGGCGGGCGGGGGCGGCGCGG
>NZ_JAGTJY010000033.1:0-43439 GCF_018195695.1 Achromobacter sp. Marseille-Q0513
ATCCTGTACCTGGAAGACATCACGGTCAGCTTCGACGGCTTCAAGGCGCTCAACGGCCTGACGCTGGACATCGGCGTGGGCGAGCTGCGCTGCATCATCGGCCCCAACGGCGCCGGCAAGACCACCATGATGGACGTGATCACCGGCAAGACCCGGCCCGCGTCCGGCAGCGCCTACTTCGGCCAGAGCATCGACCTGACCACGCTCAGCGAAACGCAGATCGCGCACGCGGGCATCGGCCGCAAGTTCCAGCGGCCCACGGTGTTCGAGCAGCACACGGTGTTCGAGAACCTGGAGCTGGCCATGCGTGCCGACAAGCGCGTGCGCCCCACGCTGTTCGCGCGCCTGAACGGCGCGCAGGCCGACCGCATCGGCGAAACGCTGGACCTGGTGCGCCTGCGGCCCGAGGCGTTCCGCGAGGCCGGCCTGCTGTCGCACGGCCAGAAGCAATGGCTGGAGATCGGCATGCTGCTGATGCAGGAACCAAAGCTCCTGCTGCTGGACGAGCCGGTGGCCGGCATGACCGACGCCGAAACCGAACGCACCGGCGAGCTGCTCAATGCGCTGCGCGGCCGTCATTCGCTGATGGTGGTCGAGCACGACATGGACTTCGTCAACCAGATCGCCGGCGACGGCAAGGTCACGGTGCTGCACGAGGGCGCGGTGCTGGCCGAGGGGCCGATGGCCAAGGTACAGGCCGACCCCCGCGTGATCGAAGTGTATCTGGGGCGCTAGCGTGCTGTCCCACGGATACGCCCGCCCGAAATCCACCCCTGGCGTCGACACCACGGAGCAAGACATGCTGGATGCGAACAGAATCGATCAATACTATGGCGGCAGCCACACGCTGCGCGGCGTGTCGCTGTCGGTGCGCCAGGGCGAGTGCCTGGCGCTGCTGGGACGCAATGGCGTGGGCAAGACCACGCTGCTCAAGTGCCTGATGGGCGTGCTGCCGGTGGCGCGCGGCGGCGTGTCGCTGGACGGCGCCGACATCACGCGGCTGGCGCCGCACCAGCGCGCCGCGCGCGGCATGGCCTACGTACCGCAGGGGCGCGACATCTTCGCGCGGCTGACGGTGGAAGAGAACATCCTGATGGGCATGGCGACCAAGCCGGCCGCGCGCGCGCGGCGCATCAAGGAGGAAGTGTTCGAGCTGTTCCCCGTGCTGCGCGGCATGCTGTCGCGGCGCGGCGGCGACCTGTCGGGCGGACAGCAACAGCAGCTGGCGATCGCGCGGGCGCTGGTGGCCGAGCCCCGCCTCATCATCCTGGACGAGCCCACCGAAGGGATACAGCCGTCCATCATCAAGGACATCGGACGCGTCATCCGCATGCTGCGCCAGCGCGGCGACATCGGCATCCTGCTGTGCGAGCAGTATTTCGACTTCGCCCGCGAGCTGGCCGACCGCTATGTGGTGCTGTCGCGCGGCGAGGTCGTGGCCAGCGGCGGCCGCGAGTCCATGGACGGCGAGGACGTACGCCGGCATCTGTCGGTCTAGGCAGAGGGCGACGGATCTTGTAGCGGACGCGGCGCGCGCCGGCGTCCCGGGCCGGGTCTTCCGGAACCGTCTTCCGGAACCGATTTCCCCGCCTGCTGGATCTTTGATCATTGCTTGAAATTAGGCCTGCGCGCGCATCTGCTCCGATATAATCCGCGCTCATGTGCTCCGCCTCCTTCCTGACCCGACCCGCCATATGGATCGCGCTCGCCGTGATCCTGTGGGCGTCGCTGGTCCCGTCGCTGGCGCGCGCATTCAGTCCGGCGCACCCGGCGCAGCGCGTATCGGTGGAGTATTGCGCCCCCGGCGGCGCGGGCCTCGTGCAGATCGACGTGCAGTCGGACGACAGCGGCCAGGCGCCGCAACACGATGCGCACGAAGGCAGCCAGCATTGCCCGTTCTGCCGCAACCAGCAAGCCGATGTCGGCATCCTGCCCGATCCGGTGCCGCTGCTGCTGCCTGCCTCCCTGGCCCGCAAGGTCAGCTATCCCCCGCTCTACTACCAGTCGGCCCGGCCGCTGCACGCCTGGAGCGCGGCCCAGCCGCGCGCCCCGCCCGCCGCCTGACCGGCCACGGCGCCTGGCCGGCCGCGCCTCGCCGGCCGCGCCTGGCCAGCCGCGCCTGATGGACCGCGCCACGCGCCGATGCGCGTGAACCGCGCCTGACGGCTGCCCGCCGACCGCCCCTTCCGCTCCCGATCGATCCGCCCTTCCGTGGTCGGTCCGTCCGCGCGCTTGCGCGTCCGGTCCGCCTGGAACGCCGGGCGGCGACGGGTCCGCAGTCCTGGCTTGCCCTACCCGTCCGCGACACCTCGCGCGACTGCCGAACCCCCGGCGGCGCGAGCGCGCGGCATCCGATCATGAAACCTGCATACGCTTACCTCCTGCTGCTTGCCGCGCTCGCGCCCACGGCCCCCGCCCTGGCGCTCAGCGCCGATCCGTCGGTGGAAACGCTGGCCCCCACCGTCGTGTACGGCGACACCGCCGCCGAGGCCCCGCCCAATGGCCGCATCAACCTGGACGCCCGCGACAGCACCGGCAGCCGCCTGGGCCTGACGCTGCGCGAAACGCCCGCGTCCGTCACCGTGATCTCGCGCGAGCAGATCGAGGCGCGCGGCGCCGCCAACACCCAGGACATCGCGCGCGGCATACCCGGCGTGGACAACGCCTCGCCGCCCGGCATGGCCGGCGCCGTCAGCTACCGAGGCTTCAGCGGCAGCCAGATCTCGCAGCTGTTCAACGGCATCTCGGTGCAGTACGACGCCATCGCCGCCCGCCCCATCGACAGCTGGATCTACGACCGCGTCGAGGCCATCGGCGGGCCGTCGACCTTCCTGTTCGGCGCAGGCGCCGTGGGCGGCGCCATCAACTACGTGACCAAGCTGCCGGAACGCGACACCTTCTACGAAGGCCGCTTCCGTCTCGGCTCGTTCAACTCGCGGCAGTATTCCGTCGGCCTGAACCAGCAGCTGGCCGGCGAGCCCGGCGGCCGCGGCCACTACCTGCGGCTGGACGCGAACACCGGCTCCAGCCAGGGCTGGGTCGACGGCAACCATTCCCGCGCCAGCCAGCTCGCGCTCTCGCTGCTGTCGGACCTGGGCAGCGACGTGACCCAGACCTGGGCCTTCGAATACCAGCGCGAGAAGGTCGACCGCCCCTATTGGGGCACGCCGCTCAAGACCGGCGCCAACGGCGTGGTCAGCGGCGAGGGCCGCATCGAGGACGGCACCCGCTACAAGAACTACAACGTCAACGACGGCCTCTACGAGCAGTCGGTGCTGTGGGCGCGCTCGATCACCGAATGGCGCGCCAGCCCCGCGCTGACGTTCAAGAACACGCTGTACTACTACCGCGCCGACCGCGACTTCCGCAACCTGGAGACCTATCGCTTCAACGCCGGCAACACCCAGGTGCTGCGCTCGGGCGCGCTGCTGCAGCGGCACGAGCAGCGCCTGATCGGCAACCGCGTCGAGGGCCTGTACCGCTCGACCCTGGCCGGCCTGCCCAGCGACTGGTCCTTCGGCGCGGACTACAGCGTCAACAAGCAGACCCGCTATCCCACCAGCCTGCCCGGCCAGGTGGACGCCATCGATCCCTATGACTTTTCTCCTGGCGATTTTTACGACATCCCCGGCATGAAGCGCGGCCACGTCGCCGACCGCGACAACCGCATCCGCACGCTGGCCTTCACGCTGGAGAACCGCACCGAGGTGCTGCCCGGCCTGTCGCTGGTCTCGGCGCTGCGCAAGGACTTCATCGACGTGGACCTGACCAACCGCCGCGCCGTCACCGCCAGCTCGCCGGCCAGCGCCTCGCGCTCGTATTCGCCGCTGACCGGCCGGCTCGGCCTGAACTGGCAGCTCAGCCCGGAAGCCTCGCTGTACGCGCAGTACGCCACCGCCGCCGATCCCCCGTCCGGCCTGATGGCCACGGCCTCGTTCGCCGACGTGCTCTACAACGACAAGCTGACCACCGGCCGCCAGGCCGAGGTCGGCGGCAAGTTCGATTTCTGGGACGGCCGAGGCTCCGCCACGGTGGCGCTGTACGACATCCGGCGCAAGAACATCTCGACGCCCGACGCCAACAACCCCGGCGTCAGCCTGCCGGTGGGCGAGCAGTCCTCGCGCGGCCTGGAGCTGGCCGGCGGCCTGCGGCTGAGCAGGCAGGTGACGCTGCAGGCCAACATGGCCTTCGTCGCGCCGCGCTACGACGATTTCTCGCAGACCGTCAACGGCGTGGCGGTGTCGCGCGACGGCAAGGTGCCGACCAACACGCCGCGCCGCATCGCCAACGTCTGGGTCGACTACGCCTTCCTGCCCGACTGGACCGCCAGCGCCGCCGCGCGCTATGTGGGCAAGACCTACGCCGACGCCGCCAACACCACCTGGGCGCCGGCCTACATGGTGTTCGACGCCGCCGTCTCGCACCGCATCGACCGGAACATCACCGTGACCGCCCGCGTGCGCAACCTGACCGACAAGGTCTACGCGGCCAACGTCAGCAGCGCCGGCATGTTCTACCTGGGCGCGCCGCGCTCGTTCGAACTGACGCTGCAAGCGCGCTACTGAGGACCGCCATGAGCGCCCTGCCCCAGACCCGACCGCGCGCCGCGACAGGACCGTCGCTGGCCGCCCGCGCCAAGCGCTGGCTCTACCTGTTGCACCGCTGGGCCGGCATCACGCTGTGCCTGTTCTTCGCCATGTGGTTCATCTCCGGCGTGGTGATGATGTACGTGGGCTATCCCAAGCTCACGCCCGCCGAGCGCCTGGGGCACCTGGCGCCGCTGGATCCCGCCGGCGTCACGGTGACGCCGGCGCAGGCGCTGGCGGCGGCCGGGCTGGAAGACGGCGCCGCCCTGAGCCTGTCGGCCAGCCGCGCCGGCCAGGCCGTGTATCTGGCCGGCGGCGGCCGGCGCGCGGCGCCCAAGGCGGTGGACGCCGCCAGCGGCGCGCTGCTGCCCGTGGCGGACGAGCGGGTGGCCGCCGCCACGGCCTCGGCCTGGTTCGGCGGCGCCTATCCGGTGCGGTACGCGGGCGCTGTGCAAGAAGACGTCTACACGCACTCGCGCGCGCTGGATCCGCACCGGCCGCTGCATCGCGTCGACGCCGGCGATCCAGACCACACCCGGCTCTACATCTCGTCGGCCACCGGCGCCGTGGTGCTGGACGCCACCCGCGCCGAGCGCGCCTGGAACTACGTGGGCGCCTGGATCCACTGGCTCTATCCGTTCCGCGGCAACGCGCTGGACCGCTGGTGGCACGACATCGTGGTGTGGCTGTCGGTGGCGGGCGTGGCGCTGGCGCTCACCGGCACCGTGGTGGGCCTGATGCGCTGGCGCTTCTCGCGCCCCTATGCCAGCGGCAGCCGCTCGCCGTACCGCGAGAACATGATGCGCTGGCACCACCTGAGCGGCCTGCTGTTCGCCCTCGTCACCATCACCTGGATCTTCAGCGGGCTGATGTCGATGAACCCCTGGAAGCTCTTCGCCAGCGGCGCCGCCCCGCTGGCGCAGGCGGCCTATGAGGGCCCGCCCGCGCCCGCCGCCACGCTGGCCGCGCCCGCCGCGCTGATCGCGGCCTTGCCCGCCGCGCCCCGGGAACTGAGCTGGACGCGCGCGGCCGGGCAGAGCCTGGTCCAGGCGCGCATGGCGGCCGGCGCGCCGCTGCTGCTGTCGGCGCGGGAAGCGCGCCCCGCCGCGCTCGACCCCGCCGCGCTGCGCGCCGCGGCCGCCACGCTGCTGCCGGACGCCCGGCTGGCCGAGGTGCAGACGCTGGAGCGCTACGACTTCTACTACTACGCGCGCGACGAGCACGCCATGCTGGGCCATGTGGAAAAGCCGTTGCCGGCCTGGCGGCTGGTCTACGACAACCCCGAGGCCAGCTGGGTCTACCTGGATCCGGCCACCGGACAGCTCATCGGCCGGCAGGATCGCGCCAACCGCGCCAGCCGCTGGCTGTTCGCCTTCCTGCACAGCTGGGACTGGACCGGCCTGCTGGCGCGCCGCCCCTTGTGGGACGCGCTGCTGATCTTCCTGAGCCTGGGCGGGGCCGCGCTCAGCCTGACCGGCGTGGTGATCGGCTGGCGCCGGCTGGGGAAGAAATTGCGGCGCTGAACGCGGCGGCGGGCCGGGCGCTGCCTGGGAACGAGGCGCGGGATGCACTATGCTCCCAGCCTCGACTCTGCTAGGAGCAGCCCATGTCCGACGTCACCATCTATCACAACCCCAAGTGCGGCACCTCCCGCAACACCCTGGCCATGATCCGCAACGCCGGCATCGAGCCGCAGGTCGTGCTCTACCTGGAAACCCCGCCCTCGCGCGCGCAATTGAAGGCGCTGTTCAAGCGCGCCGGCGTCAGCGTGCGCGACGCGCTGCGCGAAAAGGGCACGCCCTATGCCGAGCTGGGCCTGGACAACCCGGCCCTGGACGACGAGGCCCTGCTGGACGCCATCGAGGCCCATCCCATCCTGCTGAACCGCCCCTTCGTCAGCACGCCGCTGGGCGCGCGGCTGTGCCGCCCGTCGGAGCTGGTGCTGGACATCCTGCCCGCGCCGCAGCAAGGCGCCTTCACCAAGGAAGACGGCGAGGCCGTGATCGACGCGCAGGGCAAGCGCATCCAGAAGTGAGCGCGCGCGGAACGCCCCCCGGCGATGCCCAATACCCACTTTCAGGGATAGCCGGCGGCGGCCGGGATCAGCACAATCCCAAGCGGGCAATTCCGCCCGCTCCCACCTGGCCCGCCACCATGACCGACCTGCCGCCCGTTCCCGCGCTCGCCCTGCCCGCCCCGGTGCTGGTGGTGGAAGACGAACCGCTGGTGCGCGGCCGGCTGGAACGGCTGCTGCATCAGCTGGGCTATCCCGCCGACGCGCTGCTGTTCGCCGGCTCGCTGGCCGAGGCCCGCGCCCGGCTGGCCGACGCGCCCGTCGCGCTGGCGCTGGTGGACCTGGGCCTGCCCGACGGCAACGGCATCGAGCTGATCGCCGAGCTGCGCGCGGCCGATCCGGCGCTGGGCATCCTGGTCATCTCCGCCTGGAGCACCGAGGACGCCATCCTGGCCGCGCTGCGCGCCGGCGCCACCGGCTACCTGCTGAAGGAACGCGACGACCTGGAAGTGCTGATCTCGCTGCGCAGCGTGCTGCGCGGCGGCGCGCCGATCGATCCCTTCGTCGCCCGCCGCATCATCGAGGAGCTGCGGCCCGCGCCCGCGCAGCCCGCCAGCCCGCCGCCCGGCGAAACGCTCAGCCCTCGCGAAGACCAGATCCTGCGCCTGGTGGCCGAGGGGCTGGGCAACCGGGAGATCGCCGAGCAGCTGCATCTGTCCCGCTACACCGTCGAATGCCATATCAAGCACATCTACCGCAAGCTGGCGGTGTCCTCGCGCACCCGGGCCATCCACGCGGCGCGTTCGCGCGGCCTGCTCGATTGACGCGGCCGATGCCGGCGGCGCGGCGCGCCGGACGGGCGCTGGCCGCGATGCTCGGCCTGCTGGCGCTGCTGATCCTGTGCGGCGCCGCGCGGGCGGCGCCGGCCGACGCCGCCGGCGACTGCGCCGCGCGCATCCTGGACATACGCAGCGCCCAGGCGCTGCCGGACGGCGCGCGGCCCGCCGACGGCCCGGCCTGGCAGCCTGTCACGCTGCCCGACGATTGGAGCGCGCGCTGGCCCGGCCATACCGGCAAGGCCTGGTACCGGATCGACTGGCGCTGTGACGGCGCGAGCCGCGCCCCGGCCGCGCTGGCGCTCGAATCCATCATCATGGCCGGCGAGGTCTATGCCAACGACGACCTGCTGTGGCGCGACCCCAGCCAGTCCGAGCCGCTGTCGCGCAGCTGGAACATGCCGCGCTACTGGCGCCTGCCCGAATCCGCGATGCGCGACGGCCTCAATACCATCTGGGTGCGCGTGGCCGGCGTCGCGGACCATCATCCGGGGCTGGGGCCGGTGTACCTGGGCAAGCCCGAGGCCATCGAACGCGGGCACGAGCTGCGCGTGTGGCGCAACCGCACGCTGTTCCATGTCAACCTGACCATCTCGGCGGCGCTGGGCCTGTTCTTCTTCAGCCTCTGGATCCTGCGTCCGCAACAATCCAGCCATGGCTGGTATGCGCTGACCGCGCTGTTCTGGGTGCTGTTCGCGGCCAACATCGTGGCCACCAGTCCCTGGCCCTTCGCCACCACGCTGGCCGCCGCGCGCGCCAACGCCATGGCGCTGACGCTGCACATCTCCTGCTTCTGCATGTTCACCTGGCGCTTCGCCGGCCGCTTCCGGCCCCGCGTCGAAAGAGTCATGTGGGCCGGCGTGGCGCTGTCGCTGGCGGCGCTGGCCTTCGTGCCCGACGACTTCCAGCCCTCGGCGCAATTCGTCATCGTGATGGTCCTGTCGGCGCTGTTCTGTCTGAACTGCCTGCACTTCTCCATCCAGGCCCTGCGCGGCCGCGACCGCGAACAGCAGCTGCTGGCCGTCTGCCTGCTGGTATTCCTGGGAGCCGCCGTCCACGACCTGCTGCTGCTGTTCAAGCAGATAGATGGCCTGTCCTACATTCCCTACACCAGCATCGCGGTGCTGATCGGCATGTCCGCCGTCCAGGGATTGCGCCACGCGCGCAGCGTGCGCCGGATCGAGCGCTTCAACGAGGAACTGGCAGTATCCGTGCAGCGCGCGCGCGACGAGCTGGCCGCCACGCTGGCCCGCGAACATGAACTGGCGCTGGCCCACAGCCGGTTGCAGGACCGGCTGGAGATCGCGCGCGACCTGCACGACGGACTGGGCGGCTCGCTGGTCCGCATGACGGCCCTGGTCGAGCAGTCAGGCGAGCCACTGCAGAACCGGCAGTTCCTGTCCATGCTCAACCTGCTGCGCAACGACCTGCGCCAGACCATAGACAGCGGCGCCAGCGCCGACATGAAACCGCCCGCCACGCCGCGCGAATGGATCGCGCCGCTGCGCCACCGCTACACGCAGCTGTTCGACGAGCTGGGCATCGAGGTCCGCTGGGATTTTCCCGCCGCCTGGACCGTCCC
Source organism: Achromobacter sp. Marseille-Q0513 (assembly GCF_018195695.1). Classification (NCBI taxonomy): domain Bacteria; kingdom Pseudomonadati; phylum Pseudomonadota; class Betaproteobacteria; order Burkholderiales; family Alcaligenaceae; genus Achromobacter; species Achromobacter sp. Marseille-Q0513. The sequence continues at coordinate 9,019 of NZ_JAGTJY010000033.1, forward strand.
GCCCTCCGCCTTGCAATGCCTGGCGCTGACCCGGCTGATCGAGGAAGGACTGACCAACGTCATCAAGCACAGCCGCGCCGGGCGCGTCGCGGTGCGCCTGGCGCAGTCCGACCCGGGCCTGCTGGAGCTGATCGTCGAGGACGACGGCGCGGGCTTCGACGTGGCCGCCGTGTGCCAGGCCGGCATCAGCGTCGGCATGCGCAGCATGTCCACGCGCATCGCCCGGGTCGGCGGCAGCCTGCAAATCGATTCCGCGCCCGGCCGCACGCGCCTGACCGCCAGCCTGGCCCTGGAGGCGGAAGGCGCCGCGGCCGTCCTGGAACCGTCGGCCACGCCAGATGTATCGGAAAATCGCATCCAGACGTAATTCCGGGAATTCAGCCACACTTTTGCAAGGTATTTGACGGCAAACCCCACTACCATCGCGGTCATCCGGAAATTTCAATCTGATGACGCGTCATGGATACGCTTGAGCACCTGAACCAGTCCCTATTTCTTCTGATCAACGCCGACCCGGCGTCGCCCGCCTGGCGCATCCAGGCCGGGATGTTCATCGCCAACCGGCTGATCCTGCTGGTGCCGGCGGCGCTCGCCGGGCTCTGGCTGTGGGGCGGCCAGCCGCAGCGCGGCCTGGTGCTCAAGGCGCTGGCCGGCATCGGCGCGGCGCTGTTCATCAGCTATCTGTGCGGCGCGCTGTGGCCCCATCCACGGCCCTTCGCCATCGGCCTGGGCCATGCCTTCTTCCCGCACAAGGCCACCTCTTCCTTCCCCAGCAACCACACCATCATCATCGCCACGCTGGCCTTCACGCTGCTGTTCGACCGGCGCTGGGCAGGCTGGGGCTGGGCCACGCTGGCGCTGGCGGCCGTGGTCGGCCTGTCGCGCGTCTACCTGGGCGTGCATTTCCCGCTGGACATCGCCGGCGGCCTGCTGCTGGCGCCGCTGGCCGCCGCGCTGGTGGTGCCGGTGTGGCGGCGCGTGGGCAACCCCGTGACCGCGGCGTGCCAGGCACTGCACGGCAAGCTGCTGGCCCTGCCGATCGCGCGCGGCTGGATCCGCGCCTAGAGGCGCCGGAACGATCCCGGGACCGTTCCTCGCGCCTGGCTCGCGCCGTCCTCAAGCCGGCGCGAAACCCGCCGCGCCTTCGTGCTCCAGCAGCCAGCGCTTGCGGTGCAAGCCGCCGCCATAGCCGGTAAGCGCGGCGTTGGCGCCGATCACGCGGTGACAAGGCACCACGATGCCGATCGGATTCGCGCCGTTGGCCGCGCCGACGGCGCGCACTGCTTCAGAGCGGCCGATGGCCTGAGCCAACTGACCGTAGTTGACATGGCTGCCCGCTGGAATACCACGCAAGGCTGCCCATACCTGCCGCTGAAAGGCCGTGCCTCCCGTGGCTACGGGCACCCTGTCTATCGCCTCCAGATAGCCACAGAAATACGCTTCCAGACTGCGGCCCGCCTCCGAGGCCGCCGTCGCCGGCCGCAGCGCGACCGCATCCTTGCCGTACTGCCGCCCCAGCAGTTTGTGCATGCGGCTTTCATGGTCGTCCCAATCGACGGCGCGCAGCCGTCCTTGCGCGTCGGTCAGCACCAGCATCACGCCGATCGGCGTCTTCAGGCGTTCTTCGAAAAAGAGATGGGCGGACATGGCGCGGACTTCCATAGCGGAAAGGAACAAGGACCGAATCGCTGGCGACAAGCGGCGCAAGCGCGTGGCCAAGACAGGCATTCGCAACAGAATATAGGGTCCGCGCCCGACTTGCGCTCGCGGTTTTCGGACATCAGTATCGGCCGGACAACAAGGTCCGAAAACCGCTAGAAAGCTATCCCGGACCGGCGTTAGCATGGCCGCATGAACCTCGATCACGACGCCTGCTACAGCGCCATCCGCGTGCGCGACGCCCGCTACGACGGACGCTTCTTCACCGCGGTCAAGACCACGCGCATCTACTGCCGCCCGGTCTGCCCGGCGCGCACGCCCCTGTCACGCAATGTCGTCTTCTACGCCACGGCGGCGGCCGCGCAGGAGGCCGGCTTCCATCCCTGCCTGCGCTGCCGCCCGGAAATCGCGCCCGCCGCCGGCCCCGCGCCCGGCCTGCCCGCCAGCGTGGCGCGCGCGTTGCAGCTGATCGAGCTGGGCGCGCTGGACGAGGGCGATCTGGACGCGCTGGCCGCCCGGACCGGCGTCGGCGCGCGCCAGCTGCGGCGGCAGTTCCGCGAGCACCTGGGCGCATCCCCCGTCGCCGTCGCGCAGACCCGCCGCGTGCTGCTGGCCAAGCAGCTGATCCACGAGACGCGCCTGCCCATGGCCGAGATCGCGTTCGCCTCGGGCTTTGGCAGCATCCGCCGCTTCAACGAGCGCTTCCAGCAGCTGTTCGACCGCCCGCCCGGCGCCTTGCGCCGTTCCTCGCAGCCGGACGTGCCGGCCGGACCCGAGGGCGAGATCCGGCTGCTGCTGCGCTATCGCCCGCCCTACGACTGGGACGCGATGCTGGACTTCCTGCGGCTGCGCGCCATCGCCGGCATCGAACAGGTGCAAGGACGCCGCTACACGCGCAGCATCAGCCTGGACGGCGCGCAAGGCACGGTGGCGGTGGAGCCCGGCAAGGGCGACGCGCTGCTGGCCACCGTGCGCTTTCCCCGGCTGCCATCCCTGCCCTTGATCATCGCCCGCCTGCGGCGGCAATTCGACCTGGACAGCGATCCGGCCGCCATCGCGGCGCAGCTGTCACATGACCCGGTGCTGGCGGCGCTGACGGCGGCCCGGCCCGGCCTGCGCATTCCCGGCGCCTGGGATGGCTTCGAACTGGCGATGCGCGCCGTGCTGGGCCAGCAGATCACCGTGGTCGCCGCGATCCGCCTGGGCGGCAAGCTGGTGGCGGCGCATGGCGCGCCGCTGGCGCGGCCGGAGGACGGCCTGACGCATGTGTTCCCGGAGCCGGCCGCCATCGCGGCCGCCGACCTGGCGCCGCTGGGCATGCCGCGCAGCCGCGCGCGCACGCTGTCGGCCGTGGCCGCTGCGGCGCTGGCGGACCCGACGCTGTTCGAGGCCGGCAACGACCTGGACGTCTCGGTCAGGCGCCTGCGGGAAATCTGGGGAGTCGGGGAATGGACGGCGCAGTACATCGCGCTGCGCCTGCTGCGCGAGCCGGACGCGTTCCCGGCGGCCGACATCGGCCTGATCCGGGCGCTGGAAGCACTGGAATCGCGCAGCTATACGGCGGCGGAACTGCTGGAGCGCTCGGCCGCATGGCGGCCCTGGCGGGCCTACGCGGCCCAGCAGCTGTGGGCGCAGGGCGCTGCGGGCTGAAGCCGCCCGCCCCGCAATGCCCGGAACGCAAGCCGCCGGGCCGCGCGGGCGCGGCCCGCAGCCTGGGGCTCAGTCGCGGAAGTTCTCGAACTGCAGCGGCAGGTCGACGTCGGTCTTCTTCAGCAGCGCGATCGCGGGCTGCAGGTCGTCGCGCTTCTTGCCGGTGATGCGCAGCTTGTCGCCGTTGATCTGCGATTCGACCTTGAGCTTGGCGGCCTTGATGGCGGCGATGAGCTTCTTGGCCACGGGCTGCTCGATGCCCTGCTTGATGGTGACCTTCTGGCGCGCGCCGCCCAGGTTTTCCAGCGGATCGGCCACGTCCAGGCAGCGCACGTCGATGCCGCGCGCCGACAGCCGGCCGCGCAGGATGTCCAGCATCTGCTTGAGCTGGAAGGCGCTGGACGCCACCTGGGTCACGACAAAGCCTTCCAGTTCGAACTTGGCGTCCGTTCCCTTGAAATCGAAACGGGTGGCCAGTTCGCGGTTGGCCTGGTCGATGGCGTTGGTCAGTTCGTGTTTGTCGACTTCGGAGACGACGTCGAAACTAGGCATGACGCGAAAATCCTGTGGGTAGAGAGATGAAGGGAAAAGCCCGGGCCGGCCACGTAACGCATGGCGGCCGACCCGAAACCCCTATTCTACCGGCGGCGCGGCCCCCGGGACGGAACCGCGCCGCCGGCCCCTCAGGCGGTCAGCACCAGCACCCGGCCCGGCGCCAGCGGATGCGGCACCACCTGGGCGGCGATGCCATAGGCCAGGTGCAGGCTGGCCGGCGTCAGCACCTGCGACGGCGGTCCGGACGCGATGGCGCGTCCGCCGCAGAGCAGCAACAGCCGGTCGCACCAACGCGCGGCCAGGTTCATGTCGTGCAGGATCACCAGCACGCCCACGCGCTCGTCGCGCGCCAGGTCCGCCGCCACGCGCAGCAGCTCGCCCTGATGCCTGGGATCCAGGCTGGCGGTCGGCTCGTCCAGCAGCAGGTAGCGGGCCTCGCCCTCGGTGCGCGCCGCCAGGCACTGGGTCAGCACGCGCGCGAACTGCACGCGCTGCTGCTCGCCGCCCGACAGTTCGGGATAGCGGCGCGCGCGCAGATGGGTGGCGTCGGCCAGCGCCAGCGTCCTGTCCACCAGCGCGTCCACGGCCACGGGCGGCAGCTCGGGAAAGGGGTAGGCGCCCATCGCCACCACTTCGGCCACGCCCAGGTCGAAGCCCAGCCCCGGTTTCTGCGGCAACACCGCGCGCCGGCGCGCCAGCCGCGCGGGCGCCATGCCGGCAAGATCGTCGCCGTCCAGGCGCAACGCGCCTTCGCCGGCGCGCAGTTCGGCGGCCAGCGCGCCCAGCAGCGTCGACTTGCCGGCGCCGTTGGCGCCCAGCAGGCCCACCACTTCGCCCGGCCCCAGCTCCAGCGACACGCGGTCCAGCACGCGCGCGCCGCCGCGCGACAGGATGAGGTTCTCAGCGGCCAGCGTCATCCGACCCTCCTGCCCCGCGCCAGCAGCCACAGGAAGAAGGGGCCGCCGACCAGTCCCGTGACCAGCCCGATGGGCAATTCGGCCGGCGTCACCGCCACGCGCGAGGCCCAGTCGGCCAGCACCAGGGCCAGGCCGCCGCCCGCCACGCTGGCCGGCAGCAGCCAGCGGTGGTTGGCGCCCAGCGTCATGCGCACCAGGTGCGGCACCACCAGACCCACGAAGACGATGCTGCCGGTCACGGCAACCAGCGGGCCGATGATGAGCGCGCTGGCCAGCACCAGGCGCACGCGCAGCGGCTTGAGCGCGTAGCCCAGGTGCTGGGCCTCGCGCTCGCCCAGCAGCAGCGCGTTCATGGCGCGCCACTGCGTCATCATCCAGGCCGACAGCAGCGCCACCCAGGGGCCCAGGAAGGCCAGCAGCGTCCAGTTGGCGCGGGCCAGGCTGCCCATGTTCCAGAAGGTCAGGTCGCGCAGCTGGGCGTCGTTGGCCATGAAGGTCAGCAGCCCGATCAGGCTGAAGGCGACCGCCGTGATGGCCACGCCGGCCAGCAGCAGGCCCGCCACGCCCGGCACGCGCCGGCCCACCGCATAGGCGCACAGCGTGGCCAGCAGGCTGCCGACGAACGCCGCCGGCGCGGTGATCCAGAAGCCCCCGGCCGTCAGCACGATGGCGCCGACCGCGCCCAGCGCGCCGCCGGCGGTGATGCCGATCAGGCCCGGCTCGGCCAGCGGATTGCGGAACAGCGCCTGCATGGCGGCGCCGGACACGGCCAGCCCCGCCCCCGCCACCACGGCGAACAGCACGCGCGGCAGGCGGATGTCGATCAGCACGTTGCGCCACAGCACCTGATCGGGCGCGGGCTCGCCCCAGAGCAGCGCCGGCAGCGCGCGCAGTGGAATGGACACCGCGCCGCTGGCGCTGGCGGCCAGCACGGCGATCGCCAGCGCCAGGCAGATCAGTGCCACCGAGCGCGGCGCGCTAGCGCGCCATGACATTCGCCACCTCTTGCTTGAGCTGCGTCAGCGCCTGCGGCAGGCGCGGTCCCAGCCCCAGCAGCAGCAGGTCGTCCATGACCACCACGCGCCGCTTCGCCGCCGCCTCGGTCGAGGCCAGGCCGGGCAGGCCCAGGAGCGCGTCCAGCCCGCCGCTGGCCTCGACCGACATGCTGGTCACGATCAGCACATCGGGCGCCAGCGCGCCCACGGCCTCGGCCGACAGCGGCTTGTAGCCCTGCTCGCCCTGCATCACGTTGACCAGGCCGGCCAGCTCCATGAGCTGGTTGGCCGCAGTGTCGCGCCCCGCCGCCTGCGGCGCGCCGCCACGATTGATCAGCAGCATGGCGCGCGCGGGCCTGGCGGGCAGCGCCTCGGCGCGGGCCAGCTCGCGGCCCAGGTCCTCGATCATGCGCTCGCCGGCCGGCCGTGCGTCCAGCGCCTCGGCCACGGCGCGGATGCGCGCCTTGAGCGAATCGACCGAAGGCTGGTCGGACACCGTCACCACGCGCACGCCGACCTCGCCCAGGCGCTTGAGCGCGTCCGGCGGACCGGCCTGCTCCGAGGCCAGCACCAGGTCCGGCTTGAGCGACAGCACGCCCTCGACCGGCACGGCGCGGTAGTAGCCCACGCTGGGCAGCCGGCGGGCTTCGGGCGGATACAGGCTGGATTGGTCGTCGCCGACCAGCCGCGCGCCCTGGCCCAGCCCGTACACGATCTCGGTGACGCTGCCGCCCAGCGTGACCACGCGCTCGGGCGCGGCCTGGGCCACGCACAGCCCGGCCAGCCAGGCCGCCGCGACGGCGGACAGGCGTGCAAGCAGCAGGCGCGGCGAACGAACGCGGGCGCACCACCCGGAGATGGAGCGAGGCATCGGAGTCTTGCGCATCATCGGCATGTCCTCATACGGCCAGCGGCACGGCGCACAGGCCGCTCATCAGTTCGCGCCAGCCGGGCAGCTCGGGCTTGCCGGGCTTGCGCTCGCCGAAGAACTGGGCGATCAGGTCGCCGTTGGCGGCGTACAGCTCCAGCGACGTGACCCAGCCGTCGGAGGTCGGCTTGTTCACCACCCAGGACGAGGCGATGGCGGTGGTGTCCAGGTGCAGGTTGAACTTCGGATCCAGCACGTTGTACCAGGGGCCGGTGCGGCGCAGCTGCTGCACCGGGCCGGTGTGGATCTGGATCATGCCCCGGTTGCCCACGAAGCACATGATGGACAGGCCCGAGGCAGCCGCCGACTCCAGCACGCGCTCGACGGCGTCGGCCGGCACCTGCTGGGCCAGATCCTCGCCGGCGGCGGCCAGCGCCGCCAGCCGGGTGACCTTGAACTTGCGCAGCAGCGGGAAGAACTCGTGCGTGTCCTTCATGCCCAGCCAGGCGGCGCGCCACTGCTCGCCATCGGCCACGCTGGCGGCGTCGGACGCGGGCGCGGCCGGCGTGCTTTCCGGCCACCGCGACGGGCCCGCGTGGCGCGCGACCAGCGCGTCGTAGGCGGCGACATCGGTGGCCTCGGTGCGATACACCTTGTGCACGGCCACGCCCTCGCCGTCGAAGAACTGCAGGCTGTGCCGCCCGTCCTGTTCCACCGCCCAGGCCGAGCGCCAACAAGAGAAGAACACGCGCAGGTCGATGTCCGGCCCCAGCACCAGCCCGACCGGGCCGTCTGCCTGGATGTCCAGATAGCGGCCGTGGCGTTCGTGCACGCACCAGTCGTTGCGCGTCAGCGCCATGACCTCGCCCAGCGTGCCCAGGTCGCGGAAGATGGCCTGGGGTTCGCCGTGCAACGCGGTTGCCTTGACGCCGCCACAGCCGGCGGCGACCCACTGCGCCTCGGACACGCCCAGCGCCTGGGCCAGGTTGCGGGCGCGCAGCTTGGGCTGTTCGGCCGCCAGGGCCTCGTTGCGGGCGCGCAGTTCGGCGGCGCGGGTGTCGAAATCGATGTTGCTCATGTCTGGCCCTCCGGCCTGAAAGGTGGTGATGGAAAGAATGTCGGATCGTCGGCGGCGATACCGCCGCCGCCCCTGCCCGTCGCGCACCGTGAAACGATGCATCATGCGGACTGGGGCGGCGGCATATCGGATCAATATTGGTACGTGAGCGATATCCGCAGGCTGCGGCCCGGCTCGGTATACCAACCCACCGGGCGCGCTATTTGCGCCGCGCCCGCGGTCGGCACGTTGATGGCCTCCCAGTATTTCTTGTCGAACAGGTTGTACACACCCGCCTGCAACTGCAGGCCCTTGACCGCTTCCGGCCGCCAGTAACCCATCAGGTCCATCACGCCATAGCCCGGCGCCTGGAAATCGGCATAGGGCGTCTTGCCCGTGGCCTTGGGATACTCCACCTTATCGCGCTTGAGCGCGGCCGTCAGCATGGCGTCCACGCCCCAGGCGTCGCGGCCGTAGCCCAGGCCGACGATGGCCTTGAGCGGCGCGACCGAGTTCAGGTGCTGGCCGGTGCCTTCGTCCTTGCCCACGGCCCAGGCCAGCGAGCCCCAGGTGCGCCAGCCGGTCGCGAATTTCCAGTGCGCGCTGGCCTCGGCGCCGTAGATGCGCACGCGGGCGCGATTGACGGTGCCGGTGACGCCCAGCGGATACTGGCCCGCCCAGCCCGGCTGCCATTGCGGCGAGCTGGAGTCCAGCGGCACGCTGGTGTCGATGAAGTTCTGGTAGCGGTTGTCGAAGAACGACAGCGCGCTGCCCAGGTCGTCGGAACCCAGCTTGGCGCCCAGTTCCCAGCCCTTGCTGGTCTCGGGCTTCAGGTAGGGATTGCCCACGCGCAGATAGGTGCCGGCGCCGCCGTAGTTGGTATAGAGCTGGGACGGGCTGGGCGCCTTGAAGCCATAGGCGTACTGCGCATACAGGCTGAGTTCGTCGGCCGCCTTCCAGCCGGCCAGCAGCTTGGGCGAGAAGCGGCCGGCGCTGTTGGCCGCGGGCAGCTTGCCGGCATTGGGATTGCTGGCATAGCTGTCGGTGCTCTCGGGCTTCTGCTTGTAGTGGTCGTAGCGCAGCGCCGGCGTCAGCGTGTAGCGGCCATCGGCGAAGCCGAATTCGTCCTGCACCCACATGGCCCACTGGCTGCCCTTGGACTGCGGCACGTCGGCCTGGTTGGTGTGCAGCATGTCGCAGGCGCGCGGACCGAACGGCGCGGGCGTGCCGGGACGGATCACGGGGCAGTTGTCATAGCCGCTGGATTGCTGCTCAGTCTTGTTGCCGTACCATTCGCCGCCCACGGTCCACAGCTGCGTCACGGCGCCGCCCAGGCGTTTGGTCGCCTCGGCGTTCACGCCGTACATGGTCTGGCGGATGCTGTTGTCGCGGCCATAGGGGCCGCTGGGGAAGCCATAGCGGAACGGATCGCCGGGCCTGGCGAAGGCGCGCGGATCCACGCTGCGCACGGCCGTCTGGCTGGTATCCAGCGACACGCGCTGCCAATAGAGCGCGGCCGTGACGGTATCGAGCAGGCCGCCGTCGGACGGCGCCTTGTAGCTGTAGTCCAGCGACACGCGCTGGCGCTCGGTTTCCTTGCGCACGCTGTTCTCACCGTACAGATAGGACGTGCCCGCGCCCTGTTCGAACATATTGTCGAAGTCCGCCGTGCGCTTGAAATACTCGCCGGTCACGCCGAAGCGATGGCCACCGTCCACGCGCTGCTGCAGCTTGAGCAGGAAGCTGCGCTGGCTGTAGTCCTCGGGCGTGGGCTGGTTGCGGCGCGCGCCGTAGCCACCCACGTCGCCGCGATTGTCTATCGCGTGCCCGTTGCGCAGGCCGGCCTGCACCAGCCAGAAGGTGTTTTCATGGATCTGGCCGGCCAGCGCTGCGTTGGTGCCCCAGCTGCTGTCGGTGGTGTCGTAGTCGGTCTTGGCCAGCGCGCCGAAGCGCTTGCCGTCATCCAGCAGGTCGGACGGATTGAGCGTGCGCAGGTCGGCGATGCCGGCGATCGCGCCCGAGCCGCCGCCGCTGCCCGTGGCGTCCGCGCCACGCACGATGTCCAGGCGCGACAGGCTGTTGAAGTCCACCGATTCCAGCCCGCCCTTCACGCCGCGCGCACCGTCATCCAGCCAGGGCAGGCGGATGCCGTCCACGCGGGTCAGCACGCGGTCCTGGTCCAGGCCGCGGATATTGATGCTGTTGGTCAGGCGGTTGAAATTGACGCCCGGCTCGACGCGCTTGCCGAAGTCGCTCCAGTTGCGCACCTGCAGCTCGTCCAGGCGCTTGCGGTCGGTGCTGCTCTGCCAGGCGGGCGCCGGGCGGCTGCTCTCGCCCTCGATGCGCACGGGATCGAGGTTCGTCACGCCGGCCTGCTGCACCAGCACATAGACGCCGGCGCTGCGCTCGCGCACGGCCAGGCCGGAACCGGCCAGCAGGCGGGCGAAGCCCTCGGACACGGAGTACGAGCCGTTCAGGCCGCCGCTGCTGCGCGAGCCCAGCAAGGCGGCATCGAACAGCACCGTCACGCCCGCGGCGTCGGCGAAACGCGGCAGCGCCTCGGCCAGCGGCCCCGCCGGGATGTGGTAACTGGCCGTGCGGGCCTGGACCGATTGCGCCTGCGCGGCGCAAGGCGCCAGGACCGCCGGCGCGGCCGACAGGGCCAGCGCCGCGCGCAAGGCCAGGGATAGACGGGTCGGGCGGCGCGGCTCGCCGTCGGCGGCCTGCGGGCCGCCCGGGCGGCGGTAGAGGGTGTGGGTCATGATCGTCCTTTCGATCCAGCGGGTAGCGACTTGCGGGCATGCACAGGCATTCATCTGCCTCTACCCTCCATGACCCTCGAGCACGCCGAACCGGACAACATGGCTCTCACTTTTTTGTAACAGCGGCGATTCAGGCCGCCGCGATGCGCGGCCCGATCGTGACCCAGTAGGCCGTGCGGTAGCGCACGCTCACCGGCAGCGTGGCCGGCAGCGCCGCCAGCACGGCGTCGGTGTCGTGCAGCTGGAACGCGCCCGAAACGCGCAGATGCGCCACCGCCGGATCGCAGCGCAGCAGGCCGGGCCGGTAGCGCCCCAGCTCGGCGGCGAAGGCGTCGAGCCGCATTTCACGGGCGTGCAGCACGTTGCGCATCCAGTCGGCGGCATGGGGATCGGCGGGCGCGGCGTCGGATGGGCCCTGATCGTCCAGGCGCAGCTCCGCGCCCGCCGCCAGCGGCAGATACCGTCCCGCGCGCCCCGCCACCCGCAGCGCGCCCTCCTGCACGCTGACGCGGCAGAACCCGTCTTCCTGCCGCACGCAGAAGCGGCCGGCGCGCGCCTCGATGTCGCCGTAGCGCGTGCGCACCACGAAGGGCCGCGCCTGCGCGCCCGACTCGTCGCGCACGTGCAGCGCGATCTCGCCAGCGCGCAGCCGCAGCAGCCGCGAAGCGGCGCTGAACGCCACGTCCACGGCGCTGGCCGTGTTCAGGTAAAGGCGGGATCCATCGCTGAGCGCCACTTCGCGCAGTTCGCCGGCGGCGCTGCGGTAGTCGGCGGTCCAGTCCAGCGGATCGGCGCGCCACGCAGCCCAGGCCAGCGGACCGGTCGCCGCGGCCAGCGCCAGGGTCTTGAGCACGGCGCGGCGGCGCGGCGACGCGGGCCGGTTCAGCGCCGCCATGCCCAGCGTGGCCGGCACCAGGCCGAAGCGTTGACTGACGCGCTGCGCGCGCTGCCAGGCGTGTTCGTGCTCGGCCTTGCTGGCGCGCCACTGTTCGCAGGCCAGCAGGTCCGACGTGCTGGCGCGACCGGAGCCCAGCAGCATCAGCCAGCGCGCCGCCTGCCGGGCGACGCTCCGGTCGACCGCGGGCAGCTCGCCCGCTCCGCCCGTCGGCGCGCTCATGCCACCGCCATGATGCATTGCTCGTATCCGCGCGCGATGTAGCGGTGGACGGTGCGCGCCGACACGTCCAGGCGCGCGGCGATCTCGCCGTGGCTCAGGCCTTCGAGCTGCGCCAGCAGGAAGGCCTCGCGCACCGGACCCGGCAGGCCCGACAGCATCTCGTCGATCTCGTGCAGCGCCTCCAGGATCAGCAGCCGCTGTTCCACCGACGGCGCCAGCGCCGGCGGCATGACCGCCAGCGCGTCCAGGTAGGCCTGCTCCAGCGCGCGGCGGCGGTGATGGTTCAGCATCAGCCGCTTGGCGATGGCGGTCAGATAGGCGCGCGGCTCGCGCAGCGCCTCGATTTCCTGCCGGTGCCGCAGCACCCGGATGAAGGTGTCCTGCGCCAGGTCGGCCGCGTCGAAGCTGTTGCCCAGCTTGGCGCGCAGCCAGTTGTGCAGCCAGCCATGGTGCTTGCTGTAGAGCGTGTGGACGGCGTCGCCGGTGAGGAGCGCGGAATTCGGCACGGCGGCTTCCCTGATATCGAGCTTTGAACAATCACAAATAGAAATCAATCTCATTCTAAGTGAAAACCCATGATCCAGGTCAAGACCTCCGCGTAATCCCCAGGGCGATATGATGGGACGCCGTCCCCACTTCCCTAGCCATCCCAGACCATGTCCTACGCCCTGCTGAAACTTGTCCACCTCCTGGCCGTCATCCTCTGGGTCGGCGGCATGCTGTTCGCCCACTGTTTCCTGCGGCCGGCGGCCGCCAGACTGGAACCGCCGCAGCGCCTGACCCTGATGGCGGCGGTGCTGGGCCCGTTCCTGAACGCGGTGCTGGCGGCCATCGTGCTGATCCTGGCGACCGGCGCGGCGATGATCGGGCAGGAAGCGGCACAGGCCTCGCAAAGCGGCGGCGCCTTCTTCATGCCGCGCGCCTGGACGCTGATGGCGGCGGGCGGCATCGTCATGACGGCGATCTACGCCTACATCCGGCTGGTGCCCTTCAAGGGCCTGACGGCGGCCGTGGCGGCCGCCGACTGGCCGGCGGGCGGGCGCAACATGGCCCTGATCCGCCGCTGGGTGGGCGTGAACCTGCTGCTGGGCCTGGCGGTCGTGGTGGCGGTTTTCCTGGCCTGATCCAGCGCCCGCGCCGGCACGGGCCGGGCGCCGCCTGGAACAGCCGCGCCGCCCGCAGCTATCAGAACATCGACGGCATCTATCGGAATTCTTTGGTTCCGCGCAATATGGCGTACATCCCGCCTTCTCACACTGGACACGACTCTCGCGGGTCCCCATCACAACGAGAAGGAAATCCCATGTTCAAACACATCCTGCCGCTGGCCACGCTCGGCCTGTCCGTCCTTTGCGGCCCGGCCGCCCTCGCCGCCACGGCCATCCACGACAACAGCTCGCTGGAGCAGCCCGGCTTTCGCGAACACAAGGCGACCTATGGCGTGGTCTACCGCCTGCCCCAGGAAGTCAACGCCGTGCTGGACAGCAAGATCAATGGCGCGCTCAAGGCGGACCTGCTCAAGCTGGGCCTGAAGACCGAGGCGGAAACGCCCAACATCCCGCACGTGACGGTGGTCCACATCCACAGCGCCGATCCGACCACGCCCGCGCGCATGCTGGTCGCGCTGCCCAAGCCGCCCGCGCCGATTCCGGTCACGCTCAAGACTTTCTATCCGACCGAAGCCGCCAAGGGCGCCGGCCATCCGTGGTGGCTGGACCTGGGCGTGGTCAAGAGCGGCGCCGGCTTCGAGGAACTGATGCGCTACAACACCGTGGCCACGGCGGCGCTGGCGCCGCTGCGCGACGGCCCGCTGCCGCGCGTCACCGGTCCTGTGTATGCCAAGATGGCCGACGCCGGCCGCGACCTGGTCCGCACCGTGGGCGTGAGCGGCGTGAACGTCGTGCGGGACGGCCAGGAACTGCGCACCCACAATCCGCACACCACGCTGGTCTACAGCATGGCCCTGTACGACGCGCGCCTGCAGGATGCCATGAAGCAGGAAGCCGACAAGTTCAACGCCATCCTGCCCGACGGCATCCAGACCACCTTCAAGGATGTTTCCATCGTCGAGATCGGTTTCGCCGGCAACGTGCTGCGCGAGATCTACCGCGTCAGCCTGGAAGATGGCTCGGCGATCGACGTGGCCACCGGCAAACCGGTCAAGCGCTGAGGCCTGGCGCGAGCCGCCGCGAGGTCGCGGCTACCAGCGGTAGGTAGCCGTGGCCACCGCGGTGCGCAGGTCGCCATAGCGGCAGATGCCGGCGCTGCAATTGCTGATGTAGGCCTTGTTGGTCAGGTTGCGCACGTTCAGCGCCAGGCTCCAGCGCTCGAAGTCATAGCCCAGCATCGCGTCCATCACGGTGTACGACGGCACGGGCGCCGAGGCGGATTCCTGGTAGCCGAGGTTGGACCCCATGAAGCGCGCGCCCAGGCCCATCTTCAGGCCCATGTAGCGGTAGTCGGTCCAGACCGAGAACTGGTTGCGCGAGACCGCCTGCATCTGCTTGCCGATTTCGCTGGGCGTGCTGCTGGCGGTGACGATCGCCCTGGGCGTGTAGGTATAGGCCAGCACCACGTTCATGTTCCTGAGCGGCTGGAAGGCTGCTTCCAGCTCCAGCCCGCGCACCGAGATCTCCCCGGTCTGCTTCGGCTGGAAGGTGGGCGTGTAGGTGATGTAGTTGCGGCGGCGCAGGTCGAAGACCGCGATGCCGTACCGGCTCTTGCCGTCCGCCGGCTGATAGCGCAGGCCGGCTTCGTACTGGCGCCCCGTCTCGGGCTTGAGCGGCGTATTGGTTTCGGGATCGATGGTGGCCGTCGGCGAGAACGACTCCGAATAGCTGACATACGGCGCCCAGCCGCTGGGATGCAGGTAGACCAGTCCCGCGCGGCTGGTGAACTTGCGATCCGTGACGCGCGTGTCGCTGCCGTCCAGGTGGCTCTGTACGCGAGTCGTGGCGCTATCGTGGCGTCCGCCCAGCGTGGCGACCCAGTTGCCCCACTTGATCTGGTCCTGCAGGTAGAAGCCGGTCTGCGACAGGCTGGTCCGGGCGTCGAACCACGGCGTGCCCGGCCGCACATCGTTGGTATGGACCGGATCGTAGCCGTCGATATTGGATACCGTGCCGGAATTGTCGGTGCGCTGGTCGTTGCGCGAGCGCTGGTAGTCCACGCCGAACAGCAGCGTGTGCTGCCACTCGCCCAGGCTGACCTTGGCCTGCGCCTGGTTGTCGATCGTGAACAGGCGCGCGCTTTCCTTGCTGGAGAACGGATAGCGTTGCAGCACGCGGAAGTTGGCCGGATCGTCGGGCACGGCGGGGTTGACGACCGCGAAGTCGCTCTTGTTGTAGACCTGCAGATAGTCGGTCTTGATGGCGCCGTAGCGCGCGTTCTGCCGCAAGGTCCAGATGTCGTTCACGCGGTGGTCGAGCAGATAGCCCACCATCCACTGGCTCTGGTTGAAGTGGTCGAAGTCCGGCTCGCCCGTGTACGTCTTCGGCGAGAAACGTCCGTTCGGATTGGGCAACAGCGTGCCGACCTCGGGAAAGCCGTTGTACGAACTGCCGTCGCGCACGCGCAGATAGTGCGACAGCAGCGTCAGCGAGGTATCGCTCGACGGCCGCAAGGTAAAGGACGGCGCCAGGTACAGCCTGTCATTGCGCAGGTCGCTGCCTGGCAGCCGGGCCTCGCGCGCCAGCCCGGTGAAGCGATAGAGCAGCTTGCCGTTCTCGTCCACCGGCCCCGAGAAATCGCCCGCGAGCTGGCGGCGGGAGTGATCGCCGACCTGGGCCTGGAGTTCGTGCAGCGGCTCTTCCACGGGCCGCTTGCTGACCACGTTGATCATCCCGCCCGGCCCGGTCTGGCCGTACAGCACGGACGACGGGCCGCGCAGCACCTCGATGCGCTCGGCGCCGTAGTTCTCGGTCTGCCAGACGGCCCAGCCGTTGTTGTTGCGCAGCGGCAGGCCATCCAGGTAGTAGCCCGGCGTCTGGGCGTCGAAGCCACGGATGATGGTCCAGTCGAAACGCGAGTCCGAACCCCAGGGCGACACATTGATGCCCGGCGTGTAGGCCAGCGCGTCGCGCAGGCGGGTCGCGCCGGTCGCCTCGATGAAGTCCGAGGTCACGACCGAGATCGACTGCGGCGTCTCGATGAGGGGCGTGTCGGTCTTGGTGCCCGTGGCGCCACGCCGGGCCACATAGCCTTCCACCCGCGCCGTGGCCGTCTCCTGGACCGCCGCGCCGCGCACCTTGATTTCCTCCAGCGTCGCCGCCTGGCCCGCCGCGCCCTCCGGCGCGGGCTTCAGCACATAGCCGCTGGCGGTCTTGCCCAGCGCATAGCCGCTGCCGCGCAGCAGGATGCCGAACCCTTCCTCGACGCCATGGCGACCCTTGAGGCCGGCGCAATCCAGTCCCCGCAGCGCATCGGCGTTCACCACGATCGCCACGCCGGCCTGCTGCGCGTAGCGATTCAGCGCGGCGGCCAGCGGACCGGCGGGCACGTCATACTCGATCGATTGCGTCGCCGCCTGGGCCTGGGCCTGTCCGGCCAGGCCCAGCGGCAGCGCCGCGCCCAGTACGAGGCGCAGGGCCAGCGCCAGCGGCGTCAGCCCGGCGGGGAGTTTGGAGAGGGGGTGCATTGCGGGCATGGCGGGCGTTCCTTCGGTTCATGGCGCTCTTGGAGTGCTTGACGAGCGAGAATCGAAAAGTGGAACCACGCGCAAAAAAAAATTCACCGATGGCGGCAACGCGCCCGGCAGGCTCCCGCCGAAATCGGCGGCCGCCGCGCGCCCAAGGTCCGGACGCCGCGTCACGATCAATGTGATGGCGGCGGCGCGTCCACCAGGACGAGCCAGGGCGTCACCGTGCGGATGCGCAGCGACGGAAAGCTGGTCGACAGCAGTTTCAGCGCCCGGTCGGTATCGTCCAGCGGCAGCACCGCGCTGACACGCATGCCCCGGACCTCGGCCCGCTCATAGTGGATGTGTCCCGGACGATGGCGCGCCAGTTCGTCCAGCACCTCGTCCAGCGGCTGATCGTCGATCACGAGCTGATGGCGCTGCCAGGCATCGGCCAGCCCTCGCGCATCGATCTCCTGGGGACGGCTGACCGAGGCCGCCGTGATGCGCACGCGTTGGCCAGCGCTGACCTCGATCGCCTCGCTGTCGGCGCGCTGGCTGGCGGTGCGCACCGCCACGCGCGATTCGAGCATGCTGAGGATCGTGGCGTCGGACTGCCGGTTGACGACGAAACGCGTGCCCAGCGCGCGGATACTGCCATGCGCGGTTTCCACCAGGAAGGGACGCCCGGCATCCTTGGCCACGTCCACCAGGATCTCGCCCTGCACCAGCTCGATCACGCGGCGGCGCTCGTCGTAGCGCAGGTTGACCGCGCTGGCGCTGTTGAGCCAGATCTGGCTGCCGTCGGCCAGCCTGCGGCTTTCCCACTGGCCGGTCGCGGTATGGACATCGGCCAGCAGGTAGCCCGGCGGCCAGGCACGCAACGCAATCCAGGCAGGTCCGGCCAGCAGCAAGGCCAGCGCGATGGCGGCGGCCGCGCGCTTGACGCGCCCGCGGCGGCGTTGGCCCGCGAAGGAAGCGTCGAGCCCGGCCCGGGCCGGACGGCCGTTGCCGCCCGCGTCCGCGCGCGCCGAGCGCAGCTGTCCGACCATGCGCTCCATGCCGGACGCGGCGGCGGCGTGGCGCGGGTCCGCGCGTTTCCAGGCTTCGAACGCCTCGCGCTCGCGCAGGCGCTCGGCCTCGTCGCCGTCGCTCAGGCGGACGATCCATTCGGCCGCCTGTTCGGCCAGCGCCTCATCGGTGGCGACGGCGGCAGGGTTCCGGCTCATCCCGCGCCATGCTCCTGCACGGCGGGGCAATAGCCCCGGCAATGCAGCAGCGCCTGGGCCAGGTACTTCTGCACCATGCGCTTGGACACGCCGAGATCAAGGGCGATCGCCGCCTGGGTCTGTTCTTCCAGGTAGTGCCGCAGGAAGGCCTCGCGCGGCCGGGCCGCCAGGCCTTGCAGCGCGGCGTCGATCTGCTCCAGCGCCTGCACGGCCATCAGGATCTCGTCGGGCGAGGGAAAGCCGGGATGGCTCTGCGCGGCCAGCGCCAGTTCCTGCAGATAGGCTTGTTCGATCAGTTGGCGGCGGGACCGATCCACCAGCAGCCGCTTGGCGGTCGTGGCCAGATAGGCGCGCGGCTCGCGCAAGCCAAGCAGCGCGTCGCGCGAGACGATGATGCGCAGGAACGTGTCGTGCGCCACGTCCGCCGCCGCGCAGGAATCGCCCAGCCTGCGGCGCAGCCAGGTTTGCAGCCAGCGGTGATGATCGGCATACAGGATTGCGACCTGCTCTCGTTGCGCGAATTCGGCGATGCTCAAGATATCCCCCTGCGCCCAATGGCCGGCGGAAGATATCTTTCCAGGCAAATGGTAACTATTCTCATTGTATTTAATTCCGCCAGATCGTGGCAACCGGATCCGAGGCCTGGGCGTCCCGCTTGCCGCCGCGCCTCAATGCACCATAAAATTGAGGATGATTCTCATTTGCTGCAATGCCCGATTTCTCTGGCCCGCGGCGCGCAAGAGGGGCAACGTGGTCACGACCGAACTCGCATTGCACGAACAGGGCATCGACGTCCTGTACGCCGACCACCACGGCTGGCTGAAGGGATGGCTGCGCCGCCGCCTGGGCAATTCCTTCGATGCGGCCGACCTGGCGCACGACACGTTCATGCGCCTGCTGGCGCGCGGCCATGCCGTGGCGGCGCGCGAGCCGCGCGCCCTGCTGACCACCGTGGCGCAGGGCGTGGTGTCGAACTTCATGCGCCGGCGCAAGATCGAAGAGGCCTATCTGGCCACGCTGGCCCAGCTGCCGGAGCGCGAGGCGCCCAGTCCCGAAACCCGCGCCATCCTGCTTGAAACGCTGGTCGAACTGGACCGTCGCCTGGACACTCTGCCCGCGCCCGTGCGCAGGGCCTTCCTGCTGTCGCAGCTGGACGGCATGAAACAGACCGATATCGCCGCCGAACTGGGCGTGTCGCTGGCCACGGTGCAGCGCCATATCGCCAAGGCCGCCCATCTGTGCTTTTTCGGCGCCTGACGCGGCGTTCGCCATGCCCGCCCCCACCGCCGACCAACCCGCCGCCACGGTCCTGCCCATCCTGGAGGGACCGCCCTTGCCGCAGCAGGTCAGCCAGCGGGCCGTGCAATGGCTGGTGGCGCTGCAGGCGCCCAAGGTCAGCGACGCCACCCGCGACGCCTGGCGGCGATGGCGCGACGAACATCCCGACCACGAACGCGCGTGGCGCCACATCGAATCCTTCGGCGTCCAGCTGCGCGAGCTGAATGGCCCGCTCGCCAGCGCCACCCTCGCCCATGGCGGCGCATCCCGCCGGCGCCGGACCGCGCTCAAGGCGCTCGCGCTGGCGGCCCTGACGGGCGGCGGCGCGTGGCTCGCGCGCGACGGCATCCGGCGCGAATGGCAGGATTTGCGCGCCGATCACCACACGGCCATCGGCCAACGCCGCGCCTTCGCGCTGGCCGACGCCAGCCGCATCGACCTGGACACCGACAGCGCCATCGACGTGCGCTTCGACAGTGCGCAGCGGCTGGTCCGGCTGCTGCGCGGCCGCATCCTCGTGGCCACCGCGCCGGATCCGGCCGAGGACATGGCGCGGCCGGCCCGCCCCTTCCTGGTGGAGACGCCGCAAGCCCGCCTGCGCGCGCTGGGCACGCGCTTCATCGTCCGGCAGGATGCGGACGGCGGCCATCTCGCGGTGCTGGAAGGCGCGGTGGAAATCCGCCCCCTGGGCGCGCCGCAAGCGGTCCGCGTCATCGCCGCCGGCGAGCAGGCCGGCTTCGACCGCGACGGCGTGGCCGCGCCGCTGGCGGCCGACCCGCAAGCGGGCGCCTGGTCGACCGGCATGCTGGTCGCGCGCGACATGCGGCTGGACGATTTCATCGCCGAACTGAGCCGCTACCGCCACGGCCGGCTGGCCTGCGATCCGGCGGCGGCCTCGCTGAAGGTATCGGGCATCTATCCGCTGGACGACAGCGAGCGCGTGCTGGACATGCTGCAACGCACGCTGCCCATCGACGTCCACCGCCTGAACCGCTACTGGATCACACTGCGGCTGCGCGGCTAGCGCGCCGCCATCCGCCCCCCCAGACGGGCGGTCGACTTATTTTCACGAAGGATGAGGGCTTTTCGAATCTCGCGTGGCAAACCTCATGAAGCCACTTTTTTCACATCGGGATCGGGAACGACTCATGAACAAGCCCCTGCATCAACGCGCCGCCCGCGCGGTCCTGGCGCTGGCCGCCGGCCTTCCCTTCCGGCTGGCCGCCAGCGGCGCGGCCCTGGCGCTGGCCTGCGCCGGCGTCGCCCAGGCGCAGACCGCCGCCAGGACCTACGCGATACCCGCCGGCACGCTGGAAAGCGTGCTATCGCGCTACGCGGTCGACAGCGGCCTGATGCTGTCCTATTCTGCCGGCGACATCGCGGGCAAGCGCAGCACCGGCCTGGCCGGCAGCCACGCGGCGCCGGCGGCGCTGGCGCGGATCCTGGCCGGCACCGGCCTTGAAGCCCTGCCCCAGCCCAACGGCGGCTACGTGCTGCGGCCCCAGCCCACCGGACGGAACGAGGCGCCGACGCTGGCGCCGGTGACGGTATCGGGCGCCGGCCTGGAAACCGCCTACGGACCGGTGCAGGGCTTCGTCGCCAGGCGCAGCGCCGCCGCGACCAAGACCGACACCCCGCTGCACGAAACGCCGCAATCGGTCGCGGTCGTTTCGCGCGACCAGATGGTGGCCCAGGCCGCAGACTCGCTGGACCAGGCCCTGGGCTACACCGCCGGCGTCCTGCCGCTGGAAGGCGGCGGCCTGCGCAATATCGGCACCCGCTTCACCGTGCGCGGTTTCAACATCACAGGCGCCGCGCCGCTGTACCAGAACGGCGCCAAGTTCCCGATCAATTCCCTGAGCGGCGGAATAGAGCCGTATCTGTACGAACGCGTCGAACTGCTGAAGGGGCCGGCCTCCATCCTGTACGGCCAGGCGGCGCCCGGCGGCATCATCAACCTGGTCACCAAGCTCCCCACCGCAGAACCGCTGCGCGAGCTGGAACTCCAGGCCGGCAGCTGGAACAAGAAGCAGATCGCCGCCGATTTCGGCGGTCCCCTGAGCGAGGACGGGCGCGTGCGCTATCGCCTGACGGGCCTGGCGCGCGACAGCGACACCATGGTCCGGCGCATCGACAATGACCGCGCCGCGCTGGCCGGCGCGCTCGCCTGGCAACTGACGGACGCAACGACACTGACGCTGCTGGCCAGCTACAACCGCATCCGCAATCCCTACGACGCCGGCAAGCCGCTGGACGGCACGCTGCTGTCCAATCCCAACGGCCGCATTGCGCGCGACCGCTACCTGGGCGAACCCGGCTCGGACCATTTCGACGTCACCGGCGCCACCTACGGCTACATGCTGGAGCACAAGTTCAACGACAGCTGGCAGTTCCGCCAGAACCTGATGGCCTACGACTACAAGGCCGACAACAAATACACCGAGATCAACTCGCGAGTCTTCCCCGCCAATCCCAGGCTGGTCGGGCGCAGCATCGTCGGACGCCACGACACCGACAAGGGGCTGGCCGTGGACAACCAGCTGATCGGCAAGCTGCGCCACGGCGCCTTCGAGCACACGCTGCTGTTCGGCGCGGACTGGAGCACGCTGCGCTGGACCCGATCGCAGAAGCTCGCGCCGATGCCGCCCATCGACCTGTACGACCCGGTCTACGGCAGCCCGGTGGTCTTCAATCCGGCCTACGACCGACGCATCAGCCAGCAAGGCAGGCAGCTGGGCTTCTACGCGCAGGACCAGATCAAGATCGACGGCCGCTGGATCGTGCTGCTGGGCGGCCGCTATGACAAGGCGCGCAACGACTCCGGCGCCGGCCCGCAAGACTCCCACGCCTTCACGCCCCGCGCCGGCCTGATGTACCTGTTCGACAATGGCCTGGCGCCCTACTACAGCTACAGCAAGTCGTTCCAGCCGACCGCGGGCGCCGATTTCAACGGCAACCCGTTCCGGCCCACCACCGGCGTGCAGCACGAAGTCGGCCTGAAGTACGAGCCGCCCGGCGCGGACGCCTCGGTCACGCTGGCGCTGTACGACATCACCCAGCGCAACGTGCTGACCAGCGACCCGGCCCACACCGGCTTCCTGTCGCAAAGCGGCGAGGTCCGCTCCAGGGGCGCCGAAATCGAGGCGCGGGCCAGCCTGAACCGCCAATGGGACCTGCTGGCCTCGTTCGCGCTGATCGACGCCGAGGTCACCAAGAGCAATCACGGCACGCAAGGCACCCGCCCGCCGTCCGTGCCGAACAACATGGCCACGCTGTGGGCCGACTACCGTTTCAGCGGCGTGCCCGGCCTGAGCGCGGGCTTCGGCGTGCGCCACGTCGGCCGCCAGGAAACGAACCGCATGCCGGTGCCGTCGTACACCACCTATGACGCGGCGCTGCGCTATCAATGGGAAAAGTGGCAGTTCGCGCTCAATATCAAGAACCTGACGGACAAGACCTATGTGTCGGCTTGCCCGGGCGTCTGCTACTACGGCGATGAGCGCAACATCACGCTGACGGCGCGCCTGAACTGGTAGGCGGGAAAGCGTCCTGGCCGGAAAAGCGGGATGAGCCTCCCTGCCCCAACGTCGGAGGCCTCTACGCCATGCTGCCATTTCGTGGCAGTATGGCGTGATTCCCGCTACCCCGCCGTTCCATGTCCCGCGCCGAACGCCTGCTCGACCTGCTGCAAACCCTGCGCCGCCACCGCCTGCCGGTCAGCGGCCACCGCCTGGCGTCCGAACTGGGCATCAGCCTGCGCACGCTGTACCGCGACATCGCCACGCTGCAGGCCCAGGGCGCGGAGATCGACGGCGAGCCGGGCATGGGCTATGTGCTCAAGCCCGGCTTCATGCTGCCGCCGCTGATGTTCAGCACCGAAGAGATCGAGGCGCTGGTGCTGGGCACGCGCTGGGTCGCGCAGCGCTCGGACGCGCGCCTGGGCCTGGCCGCCAGCAACGCGCTGGCCAAGATCGGCGCCGTGCTGCCGCCCGAAGTGCGCGACGAACTGGACGCGATTCCGCTGCTGATCGGCCCCAGCGCCGCCTGCGTGGTGGACCGGGTCGACCTGTCCCAGATCCGCCAGGCCATCCGCGCCGAGCAGAAACTGGACATCACCTACCGCGACGACAAGGGCGCCGACTCGGCGCGCACCATCTGGCCCTTCGCGCTGGGATTCTTCGACAGCGTGCGCATCGTCATGGCCTGGTGCGAGCTGCGCCAGGATTTCCGCCACTTCCGCACCGACCGCATCGCCGCCCTGAGTCCCGGCCCGCGCTACCCGCGCCGGCGCCACGCGCTGCTCAAGGAATGGCGCGCGCTCAACCAGACCCGGGAACAGGCCAAGGCCGAGGCATCGCGGCAGCCAAAGACTACTGCCAAAAACTGACAGCATGCGCTTCTAAGCTTGCGCTACCGACCTCAAGGTCCAACCCGCCGCCAGGAGCGCATCATGCCCGACACGAACTTCCTCATTCTGTACGTCGAAAAACCCGAAGCCAGCGCGGCGTTCTACAGCGCGCTGCTGCAACGCCCGCCCGTCGAAAGCTCGCCCACCTTCGCGCTGTTCGCGCTGGACTCGGGTCTGATGCTGGGCCTGTGGTCGCGCTACACCGTGGAGCCGGCCGCCGCCGGCCGGGGCGGCGCCACCGAACTGGCCTTCACCGTGCCGGACGCCCAGGCCCTGGCCGACCGCTACCGCGACTGGAGCCTGCGCGGCCTGCCCATCCTGCAGGCGCCGATCGACATGGACTTCGGCCGCACCTTCGTGGCGCTGGACCCGGACGGCCATCGTCTGCGCGTCTTCGCGCCCAAGGAAGAACCGGCGGCCGAGCCCGAAGCCATGGTCACGATCCCAGCATTCCAAGGAGCCTGAACCACAGGTAGTCCAGCGGCACCAGCAACACGAACGACAGCAGCGCGGTGACCAGGCTCAGCGCCAGGCCGCTGCGCGCCGGCACCTGGCCCATGCCCATCGCCACCACGATGGGCGAGGCCTGGTACGGCATGACCACCGTGGCGTAACCCGCCACCTGCGCCATCAACACCGCCATCAGCGAAAAACCCGAGGCCTGCGCCAGCGTCTCGGCCAGCGGCGTGTACAGCGCCGGCACGCCATTGGCGGTGACCACGAAGTTCAGCAGCGCCGACAAGCCCACCAACGAGAAGAAGCTGCGCATCGGCGCGTCCGGCGACAGCGGCAGCCAGGCCAGCAGCGCCTTGCCGATGATGCCCCCCAGCCCGCTGTCGGCCACCATCGCCGCCAGCCCCAGGATGCCCGCCACATAGATCGCGGTGCGGAAGTTCACTTCCTTGCCGAACTGGTCGCCGCTGACGAAGCCCACCTTGGGCAGCAGGCAGACGCAGGCCGACAGCAGCCCGATCCAGGCCGGCGACACGCCATGCACGCCGTCGGTCACCCAGCCCAGCAGCGTCAGCGCCAGCAGCCAGCCCAGCCGTTTCTCGGCGGCCGACAGCGGCGCGGCGGCGGCGACTTGTTCCGCGCGCCTGGGCGTGTCGCGGAACATCCAGGCGATGCAACAGGTCAGCAGCACGCCCTTCAGGATGCCCAGCACCGGCGCGTGCAGCCACAGGTAGGGCAGATAGCCCAGCTGCAGCCCGTAGCTGCCTTCGATGCTGCCGGCCATGACCAGGTTGGGCACATTGGCCGGCAAGATGGAGGTGGACAGCTGGAAGGTGCCGAAACCCACCGCCAGCGCCAGCCCGATGCGGCCTCGGCTGCCCGGCGCCAGGCCGATGCGGTCGGCATAGGCCAGCACGATGGGCATCAGCAGGGCGATGCGTCCCATGTTCGACGGCATGACAAAGGCCAGCAGATAGGTCAGCGCCACCACGCCGGCCGTCACGGTCAGGTAGCCGCCGGCCAGGCGGCGCGACAGCAGGCCGGCCATGCGGTCGGCCAGGCCGGTGTATTTCAGCGCCAGCCCCAGCACATAGCCGCTGAGCACCAGCCAGAACGCGGCCGAGGCGAAACCCGAGAACACCACCTCGCGCGGCGCCGCCGCCAGCGCCATGGCGGCGCCGAAGAACAGCAGCGCCGTGAGGTATTCCGGCAGGCGCGAAAAAGCCCATAGCGCGATCGTGATCGCCGTCAAGGCGGCGGGTAGAATCGGAAACCCAGAGACTAAGGCATGCATGGAACCACCGTGGCGAAAACAGGAATCGGCGCAGTGTACGGACCCTGTACGACGCTGAAAATGCGCGATTGGCGCAGGCTGCCTACACGGCTGGCGTAGGCTGGCGCAACTGATACGCATGCGTTTCGACCTGACTGATCTGGCCCTCTTCCTGCACGTGGTGCAGGCCGGCAGCATCACGCACGGCGCCGCCCGCGCCAACCTGGCGCTGGCCGCCGCCAGCGCCCGCATCCGCAACCTGGAAGCCTCGCTCGGCGCGCCGCTGCTGGATCGCGGCCGCCACGGCGTCACGCCCACCCCGGCCGGCCAGAAACTGGCCTCGCACGCGCGCCTGATGCTGGCGCAGGCTGAGCGCCTGCGCGACGACCTGTCCGGCTACGCCGGCGAATTCGGCGGCTCGGTACGCGTGCTGTCCAACACCAACGCGCTGACCGCCTTCCTGCCGGAAGCGCTGAGCGGCTTCCTGGCCGCGCATCCGCGCATCAACGTCGAGCTGCAGGAGATGCTGAGCGACGAGATCGTCGAAGCCATCGCCGACGGTTCGGCCGACATCGGCATCGTGGCGGGTACGGTGGACACCGGCGCGCTGGAAATCCATCCCTACCGCTGCGACCGCTTCGTGCTGATCGTGCCGCGCGGGCATGTGCTGGCCAGCCGCGCCCAGGTCGCCTTTGGCGAAGTACTGGACGAGGATTTCGTCGGCCTGGACCGCAGCAGCGCGCTGCAACGCTTCCTGGCGCGCCAGGCCCTGGTGGCGGGCAAGCCCATCAAGCTGCGCGTGCAGCTGCGCAGCTTCGACGCCATGTGCCGGCTGGTGCAGGCCGGCGTAGGCGTAGGCATCGTGCCGGAAAGCACGGCGCGCAGCATGAGCCGGCTGCTGGACGTGGGCACGGTGACGCTGTCCGACGCCTGGGCCACGCGCCAGCTGCTGCTCTGCGTGCAGTCGCGCCAGGGCCTGAGCGCGCGCGCCTGCCGCCTGCTCGACCACCTGCTGGCGGACAGCGAGGGCGCGGGGGGCCAGGCCGCCGGATAGCCCCGGACCGGACCGTTACGAGTACAAGTCCGTCATGAACTGCGAGGCCTTCAGGCCCGACCCCGTCAGCAGCACGACCGTGCGCTCGGTTGGCGCGATGGCCCCGCGCGCGGCCAGCATGTCGAGCGCGGCGGCGGCCGTCGCGCTGGTCGGCTCGGCGTAGAGTCCCATCGCGGCCAGCTTGCGCACGGCGGCCACGATCGCATCCTCGGGCACCGCCACGGTCTGCCCGCCGCTGGCGCGCACGGCCTGCAGCATTTCGCGCAGGCGCAAGGGCTGGCGGATGGCCGTGCCCTCGGCCACCGTGGGCAGCACCGGCCGCTCGACCAGGGTATCCGCGCCCGCCTGGAAGCTCGCGTCGACCGGCGAGCAGTGCAGCGGCTGGGCCACGAACAGGCGCGGCAGCCTGCGGATCTGGCCGGCCGCCAGCAGCTCGGCGAAGCCGATGGCGCAGCCCAGCACATTGCTGCCGGCGCCGGCCGGAATCACCACGTTGTCCGGCGCCTCGAAACCGAAGTCCTCCCACATTTCGTAGGCGATGGACTTGGTGCCCTGCAGGAAGAAAGGCTGCCAGTTGTGGCTGGCGTAGTACAGCTCGCCCGATGCGCGGATGGCCGCGTCCTGCGAGGCTTCGCGCGGCCCGTCCACCAGCCGCACGTCGGCGCCGAAGGCGCGGATCTGCGCGATCTTGGCCGGCGAGGCATAGGCCGGCGCGAAGATGGTCACCGCCATGCCCGCCGCCGCGCCGAACGCCGCGATGGCCGCGCCGCCATTGCCCGAGCTGTCCTCGCCGATGGCGCCGATGCCGATCTGGCGCAGCCAGGACAGCATCACGGCCGCGCCGCGATCCTTGAAGCTGCAAGTCGGGTTGAACCACTCCAGCTTGAAATGCGGGCGCAGCGCGCCCCAGGCGCGCTCGGCCATGGGCGTGCAGCCCTCGCCCATGGAGACCGGCGTGTCGATGGCGCGCGGCAACGCGGCGCGATAGCGCCACAGCGAACGCGCGCGCGTGTCGATATCGTCGCGCGAAATGCCGGCCAGCGGCGAGATCATCAGCGGCGTGCGCGCATCGGAACACCAGCGCGGCTCGTCCAGCGCGTAGCGGGCGCCGGTCTGGGGATCGTAGTAATGCGGTTCGGTCATGGCGGACGGCGGTGAAAAGTGTCGATGGCCGCAGTCTAGGCGCGCCGGACCGCCAAGCGTTGCAATATCATGTTGCGATATCCGCAATCAAGGAAGCATCATGGAACGTGGGCCGCTCTGGGAACACGAGGTCTTTTGCGCCGTGGCCGAACGCCAGAGCTTCGTGCTGGCGGCCCGCGCGCTCGGCGCCTCGCCCAGCGCCGTCACGCGCGCGGTGCAGGCGCTGGAGCGCCAGCTGGGCGCGCAGCTGCTGTCGCGCAGCAAGACCAGCGTGACGCTGACGCCGCAGGGCGAGCGCTATGTCGAGTCGGCGCGCGACATGCTGCGCCTGGAGGAAAGCGCGCGCGAAGCGCTGCGCGAGACGCAGCGCGGCGCCCAGGGCCGGCTGCGCTTTTCCGCGCCCGACCTGCTGGGCGTGGCGCTGCTGCCGGCTGTGCTGCGGCGCTACGCCGAGGACTACCCCGACGTGCGCATCGACATCAGCTATACCGACAAATGGGTGGATCCGATCGCCGAAGGACTGGACTTCGCCGTGCGCGGCGGCTTTCCCGCCTCCAGCGAGCTGCTGGGCGCGCGCCTGTGGCCCTATGAGCGACTGCTGTGCGCCAGCCCGGACTACGTGGCGCGCATGGGACTGCCGCGCGAACCGGAGGACCTGGTGCGCCACCGCCTCATCATGCACACCGGCCCGCGCGTGCTGAAGGACTGGCACCTGCGCGGCGAGGGCCGCATCCAGCGGCTGCACGCGGAACCGGCCCTGCGCGTCAGCACCGGCAGCAGCCTGATGGCGCTGGCGCTGGCCGGCACGGGCGTAGCGCGGCTGGCGGACTGGGCCGCGCTGCCGGAAATCGCGCGCGGCACGCTGGTGCGCGTGTGTCCAGCCTATACCGTGACCTCGGCCCAGGGCGTGTCGCCCCAGGTCCACGCGGTCTACGCCTCACGCTCGCTGCCGGCTCGCGCTCGCGCCATGCTGGTCGCTTTGCGCCAGGCCGGCCACGCGCCCCCGATACTGCGCGGGCGAGAGTCCGAAGCGTCTTTGGAAAGCCTTGGATAGCTGCACCTCGGAGCGGAACCCCACGGCCCTGGCCAGCGTCTTGAGCGATTGTTCAGCATCCAGCCCAGCTCGCACTGTTTCCAGGCGCAGCGCTTCCAGGAAGGCCCTGGGCGTGAATCCGGTCGCGCGTGTGAACCCTCGGTGGAAGGTGCGCGGCGCCTGGCCGGCAGCTTGGGCCATGCGATCAACGCTGATGGCTTCGGCCAGATGGTGGCGCAGCCAATCGACCAATTCGCCATAGGCTCCAGCCTGCCCCTCCAGTATCAAGGAATACTGCGCCTGGTTGCCGGTTCGCCGCAATGCCAGGTTCAGCTGCCGGGCCACCCGCGCAGCCAGCCAACGCCCGGCATCCTGTTCGATCATGGCCAGGCACATGTCGATGCCGGCGGTCACCCCACCCGAAGTCCAGAGCTTGCCGTCCTGGACATACAACGCGTCGGCATCCACATCCAGGTCGGCGAAATACTGCTGCAGCAACCGTGCCGAATTCCAATGGGTCGCGACGCGCCGACCGCTCAGCATGCCCCAATGCGCCAACAAGAATGAACCGGTGCATACCGAAGCCATCCGACGGACATGAGGGTGGGCGCGATCGATCCACGCCCGCAACGCTTCATCGCCGGCTGCATGCATCAGCCCATCGCGCTCGCCGCCGGCAATGATCAGCGTGTCCAGGCTGGCAGGATCAACGTTGGCCACGGCATCCGTGCCCAGGGTCAGGCCGTTCGACAGCGTGACGGGGCCACCGGCGCCGGACAGCACGATGAGGCGGTAGGGCGAGTCCATGCCCAGCGCGCTGGCCATCGCGAACACGTCCGCAGGGCCCGCAATGTCCAGGTGTTGCGCGTGTGGAAACGCGACGATGGCGACAAGGCGTGGCAAGACAGGAGACGGCGGCATGAGACGGAAGGTCGATGAGTCGCGTGATACATCAAGGCGATGTTAGCGCGGGCGTGGCAGAAAACAACCGAATATTGTCATTGCTGCCAACACTGCGGAACGTCTAGGCTGGCGGGATTGAGGCTGGACCTCGTTGTTTGAAAACGGTGTGTCAATGTTGGGTAAGTGGTGTCGTCTTGTCTTTGGCTGCGTGACGGCCTGTGTTCTGGCCCTGATCGCGCTGTGGATGTGGTGCGATTCCGGCGATGTTTCGTCGCCAATCGTGACCGAGGGAAGGACAGCGCCGCTTCCCGGCCCGCGCCTGCCGGCGGAGCAACGCACACCGGTGATCGCCCTGATCGGGCACAACGCGAACACCGAGCTGGTCGATTTCGTGGTGCCGTACTCGGTGCTGAAACGATCCGGAGTGGCCGAGGTCTGGGCGCTGGGTCTGGAGCCCGGGCCAATACGCTTCTTTCCGGCGCTGAGCGCGCGGCCCGATGCCGATGTCGCTGCCT
This sequence comes from Achromobacter sp. Marseille-Q0513, assembly GCF_018195695.1. Lineage (NCBI taxonomy): Bacteria > Pseudomonadati > Pseudomonadota > Betaproteobacteria > Burkholderiales > Alcaligenaceae > Achromobacter > Achromobacter sp. Marseille-Q0513. Next base: position 38,503 of record NZ_JAGTJY010000033.1, read on the forward strand.
TCGATCAACGCCATCCCGCTGGAGCCGACTATGTCATCGTGCCGGCCGTGCACGAGGATGCGGACCCTCGTCTATTGTCATGGGTGCGCTCCCAGGCCCGGAAAGGCGCGGCGATCATCGGCATTTGCGACGGCGTATGGGTGCTCGCCCGGGCGGGTCTATTGGATGGGCGCGAGGCGGTGTCGCATTGGTATTCCCGCACCGCGCTTGCCAGCGACTTTCCCGCCGTGCGCTGGCGGCAGGATCGCCGCTACGTGACCGATGGAAAGGTGGTGACGACCACCGGCGTCAGCGCCTCGATTCCGTTATCGCTGGCCTTGGTGGAGACCCTCGCGGGTCGGCCGAAGGCGCGAGAATTGGCACGGGCCCTGGGCGAGGATGCCTGGGACGACGCCCATGCCGCAGCGGCCTTTCGCCTGCGGCCCAAGCATGTGTCTACCGCGGTGAAGAATACCGCTGCCTTCTGGCGCCATGAGACATTGGTGGCAAGGCTGGTACCGGGAGGCGATGATCTCAGCCTGGCGCTGTCCGCCGACGCGTTTGCGCGCAGCTATCGGACGTCCGTCGTCGGCGCGTCGGTCGACGCGCAGCCCGTCGCGTTGGCAAGTGGCCTGGTCTACCTGTCCGATGGCAGAGGGTGGGCAGCAGGCTCGCCCATGCCGCGACTTCCTGGACGAGAGAACGGTTTGGACGCCGCACTTGCGCGGCCGGCGCTGGCCGAAGTCCTGGAGCTGCTGCAAGCGCGCTACGGGCAAGCCACCGCCGACTTCGTGGCGCTGCAGTTGGAGTATCCCCGGCCGCAGCCTTGATCTCGCCCAAGCCGGCGCCGGGCGTTGGCTGCCCAGGACGCCCTGCCGGCCTTGCATGTCATCCCCGCCCACGCGGAACGTCGACGGCCATCACGAACGCTCCAGTTCCGCCCGCAACGCCGCCTGCTCGCCGCGCTTCCTGAACAGCAGGTAGTACAGCGCCGACAGCGCCAGCAGGAAGGGCACGCCGAACACCAGCGTCATCTTGAAGACCGGCGTGAAATAGGTGGTGAGCAGGATCGCCAGCATGGCCAGCGCCCCCAGCAGCGTCAGCGCCGGAAAGCCCGGCATGCGGAACGACAGCCGCGCCCCGCCCTCGCGCGCCCAGCGGCGGCGGAAGAAATAGTGCGTGACGAAGATCATCATCCAGGTGAACAGCGCGCCGAACATGGAGATGGCCATCATCAGCGTGAACGAGGTCTCCGGATACAGCACGTTCAGCACGGTGGCGATGGCGATGCCGCTGGTCGACAGCAGCAGCGCGTTCAGCGGCGTGCCGCCGCGCGTGAGCCGGCCCAGCGCGGCCGGCGCATGGCCGGCGCGCGACAGGCTGAACATCATCCGCGTGGTGATGTAGAGCTGGCTGTTCATGGCCGACAGCGCCGCCACCAGCACGATGAAGTTGATCACGCCGGCCGCGTAGGGAATGTCCACGGCCTGCATCACCTTGACGAAGGGACTGCCGCCCTTGCCGGCCTGGTCCCAGGGCACGATGGCCAGGATCAGCGCCAGCGTCAGCAGGTAGAACACCACCAGGCGCACGATGGTGGCGCGGAACGCCTGCTTCACGGCCCGCTCAGGATCCTCGGCCTCGCCGGCCGCCACCGCGATCATCTCCACGCTCAGGTAGCTGAAGATCGAGATCACCACCGCGATCCACATGCCCCAGACGCCGTTGGGAAAGAAGCCGCCATGCGCGGTGTACTGCGCCACGCCATGCTCCGGGCTGCCCCAGACCACATAGGCGCCCAGCACGATGAAGGCGACGATGGCGCTGACCTTGATGGTCGAGAACCAGTATTCCACCGTGCCGAAGGCCTTCACGCTCATGGCGTTGATGAAGATCAGCGCGGCCGAGAACACGCAGACCCACTGCCAGCCGGGCACAGAGGGAAACCAGAACTTCATGTACTCGGCCACCGCGGTGACCTCGGTGCCCACCGCCAGCACCACGCAGGACCAGTAGGCATAGCGCACCAGGAAGCCGGCCAGCGGGCCGATGTAGTGCTCGGCATAGGCGCCGAAGGAGCCGGAGGTGGAATGCGCCACCGTCATCTCGGCCAGGCAGCCCATCAGCAGCAGCGTGATCAGCCCGCCGATGGCGTAGCTGAGCAGCACGCTGGGGCCGGCGAAGCCGATGGCGAACTTGCTGCCCAGGAACAGGCCGGTGCCGATGGCCCCGCCGATGGCGATCATGCTCATCTGGCCGGAACTCAGGCGCCGCTTCAGGCCCTGCTCGCGTTCGGCGATGCGGCCGAATCCTTGCGGTTGCGACATGTCTTCCTCCTTGTGTAGTTATGCGGGCGCGGCCCCTCTGCGGGGGCCTGCGTGGTCCGGGCCTGCGCCGCGCTCAGGTCACGGCGGCGCGGTGCTTGAACTCGGGCTTGTCCCAGGCGCGGGTGTCGAGCACGTCCTTCAGGACCTCGACGGCGTCCCAGACATCGGCATGGCCCAGGTACAGCGGCGTCAGGCCGAAGCGCAGCACCTCGGGCTCGCGGTAGTCGCCGATCACGCCGCGCGCGATCAGCGCCTGCATCACCTCGAAGCCGTTCGGGTGGCGGAAGCTGACGTGGCTGCCGCGCAGCGCGTGCTCGCGCGGCGTGGCCAGCGTCAGCGGATGGCCGGCGCAGCGCTCCTCGACCAGCGCGATGAACAGGTCGCCCAGCGCCAGCGACTTCTTGCGGACTTCGTCGATGCCGGCGGCGTGGGCGATGTCCAGGCCGCATTCGACCAGCGACAGCGAGACGATGGGCTGTGTGCCGCACAGGTAGCGGCGGATGCCGCCGGCCGGCTCATAGGCCACGGTCATGTCGAACGGGCGCTGGTGCCCCCACCAGCCGGACAGCGGCTGCCAGAAATTGTCGGTGTGGCGCGGCGCCACCCAGATGAAGGCCGGCGCGCCGGGGCCGCCATTGAGGTACTTGTAGGTGCAGCCCACGGCGAAGTCGGCCTTGGCGCCCTGCAGGTCCACCGGCACCGCGCCGGCGGCGTGCGCCAGGTCCCAGATCGCCAGCGCGCCGCGCTCGTGCGCCAGCGCCGTCACCGCGCGCATGTCGTGCATCTGGCCGCTGCGGTAATTGACGTGCGACAGCAGCACCACGGCCACGGAATCGTCCAGCGCCCGTTCCAGCGGCAGCTCGTCATCGATCAGGCGCATCTCGTAGCCCTGCTGCAGCAGGTCGATCATGCCCTGGATCATGTACAGGTCGGTCGGGAAGTTGTCGCGCTCGGACAGGATCACGCGGCGGCCGGGCCTGGCCTGCTGCTGGATGCGCAGCGCGGCGGCCAGCGCCTTGAAGATGTTCAGCGAGGTGGTGTCGGTGATGACGACCTCGCCCTTGCCGGCGCCGATCAGGCCCGCCAGCTTGTCGCCCAGGCGGGCGGGCAGGTCGAACCAGCCGGCCGTGTTCCAGCTGCGGATGAGGCCGGCGCCCCATTCCTTGCCGATCACGTCGGCGGCGCGCGCCGCCGCGGTCCTGGGCAACACGCCCAGCGAGTTGCCATCCAGGTAGATCACGCCGGGCGGCAAGTCGAACTGGTTCTTGATGGATGCCAGCGGGTCGAGGCGGTCTGCGGCGACGCAGGCTTCGCGGGTATGCATGAAAACACTCCTGGAGACGAAAATTCTGCGTACATACTAGCAGCGCCCATCCGCCGAAAAGTTGCAAATCCAGGCGTGGCTTACCCTAGAATTTCGCAGTAAATTGCGTTCAGAAGAGAATATTCGAATTAGATTGCACAATGCAGATCGACGCGATAGACCGGCGCATCCTGAGCCGCCTCCAGGAGAACAGCCAGATCAGCAACCAGGAGCTGGCCGAACAGGTATCGCTGTCGCCATCGGCCTGCCTGCGCCGCGTCAGGGCGCTGGAGGAAGGCGGGCTGATCAAGCGCTACCGCGCCGTGCTGGACGCCGAGAAACTCGGCTTCGAGCTGGAAGCCATCGTCCATGTCGCGCTGGACCAGTCGCGCAGCGGCTGGCACGAGGAATTCCTGGCCGGCATCGCGCTCTACGACGAAATCACCGAGGCCAGCATCGTGACCGGCGCGTCCAACTACATCCTCACGGTGCGCGCGCGCAACCTGTCGGCCTTCTCGCAGTTCGTGGAAGACAAGCTGAGCAAGATCGCCGGCGTGCGCGACATCTGCTCGCACCTGGTCATGCGCAAGGTGAAGGACCGCAGCGGCATGCTGCCGCTGGCGGGCTGGCGCTAGCGCCAGCGCACTGCCCGGCTCACCCTGCCCGGCCTCGCCCCCGGCTGCATCCCGGGCTCAGACGATGCCCTGGCGCAGGAAGCCGAACACCGTGACGAAGTGGCAGGCCGTGCCGCCCATCACGAACAGATGCCAGATGCCGTGCGCGTGCGGCCAGCGCCTGCTGTTGGCGTAGAACACGGTGCCGGCGGAATAGACCGCCGCGCCGGCCAGCAACCAGGCCAGGCCCGCCGTCGACAGCGAACCCGCGATGGGGATGGCGAAGGCCACGCCCAGCCAGCCCATGCCCAGGTATAGCGGCAGAGCCGGCGACGCGCCGCGCGACGACCACCACAGCTCGCGGACGATGCCGGCCAGGGCCAGCAGCCAGATGCCCGCGCCGGCCGCCATGGACATTCCGTCGGGCTCGGGCACGAAGGCCAGCGGCGTGTAGGTGCCGGCGATCAGCAGATAGATGGCGCAATGATCGGCCTTGGCCCAGAAGGCCTTGCGCCGCCCGCGCGTCCAATGGAACAGCACGGACGAGGCATACACGGCGATCATCGACGCCGCGAACACCGCGCAGGCGGTCAGCTGCACCGCGTCGGCCTGGACCGTGGCGGCCCGCGACAGCAGCGCGCCCGAAGCGGCCACGGCCAGCCCCAGGCCGGCCAGATGGGTCGCGCCGTTGAATCGTTCACCCTTGTACATGCA
>NZ_JAGTJY010000340.1:0-2342 GCF_018195695.1 Achromobacter sp. Marseille-Q0513
ATCGCGCTGGGCCTGGCCGAACAGTTCGACCTGAACCATGTCGCGCTGCGCCTGTGGAACCTGTCGGGGCAGCCCGACAACGGCTACGGCGAGCCGGTAAGCGCCGACCTGCGCGCCTTCGCCGACAGCCTGAAGGCGCCGTACTGCGGCACCGACACCGGCTTCGAGGCCGTGGCCTGGCTGGACGCCAAGCCCAAGTCGCTGGCCCTGGTGCCGCTGCGCCTGGAAGCCGACGGTCCCAGCGTGGGCCTCCTGGTGCTCGGTTCGGACGACGCCGAACGCTTCAGCCCGGACATGGGCACCACCTTCCTGGAATCCATCGGCCAGCTGGCCTCGGCGGCCCTGCACCGCCTGGAGCCGGCCGCGCCCAAGGCCTAGCGCCGCCCAGGCGGACGCGACGGATGACGCCATGACGCAAGCCGACACTGCCGACGCCCCGTCCGAACCGCTGCCCGGTCCCATGCAGGACTGGCTGCGGCACCTGGAAGCCAACCGCCGCTACTCGCCGCACACGCTGGCCGGCTACCGCCGCGAACTGCATTTCCTGCACGAACTGGCCGGCAAGGCCGGCCAGCCGCTGGACAAGCTGGCCAACGGCCACATCCGCCAGTTCGTGGCGCGATTGCACGCGCAGGGCCGCGGCCCGCGCAGCCTGGCCCGCACGCTGGCCGCCTGGCGCGGCTTCTACAAATGGTGGGCACCATCGATGGACATGGCCGGCAATCCGGTGGCCGGCGTGCGCGCGCCCAAGGCCCCGCGCGCCCTGCCCAAGGCGCTGTCGGTGGACCAGACCCAGGCGCTGCTGGACCGCGCGCCCGCCCAGGTCGCCAACGAACCGGCGGCCCTGCGCGACCAGGCCATGTTCGAACTGTTCTATTCCAGCGGCCTGCGGCTGTCCGAACTGGTCGGCCTGGACCTGCGCTACGAGCGCTCCGCGCAATACGAGTCGCGCGGCTGGCTCAACCTGGACGAAGCGGAGGTCGTGGTGCTGGGCAAGGGCGGCAAGCGCCGTTCGGTGCCCGTGGGCCAGGCCGCACTGGCGGCCCTGCGCAAGTGGATCGCGGCGCGGCCGCAGCTGATGCCCTTCAGCGCCGCGCCCGAGGATGCCGCCGCCCTGTTCCTGGGCGCGCGCGGCCGCCGCATCTCGCCGCGCGTGGTGCAGTTGCAGCTGGCGCGCGTGGCGCGCGAGGCCGGCCTGCCCACGCATGTGCATCCGCACGTGCTGCGGCACAGCTTCGCCAGCCACGTGCTGCAATCGGCCCAGGACCTGCGCGCCGTGCAGGAAATGCTGGGCCACGCCAACATCTCCACCACCCAGGTCTACACGCGCCTGGACTTCCAGCATCTGGCCAAGGCCTACGACCAGGCGCATCCGCGCGCCGGCCGCAAGTCCTGACGGCATCCGCTCGCGGACGCCTCAACCGCCGCCGGCCAGCATCCCGCCCAGCAGCAGAATGCCCAGCAGCAGCACGGCCAGGGCCGCCAAGGCCTCGACGCCGTAGCGCAGGCGCGCCGCGCCGGCGCTGGACAGGCGCGCGCCCAGCCGGTTGGCCGCGCCGCCGGCGGCCACCGCCAGGCAGGCCAGCGCGGCGACCGTCAGCCCCGTGCCCAGGCCCATCGCCAGGGCCGATGCGATGCCGGCGGCGAAGAATCCCTGCGATAGCGAAAAGACCAGCACGATCAGCGCGCCGCTGCAGGGCCGCAGCCCGACCGCCAGGATGGCCGACACGGCGCGCCGCCAGTTCATCGGCCCGGCGACCTGCTCCGCCGCCGGCGCATGCGCGTGGCCGCAACCGCAGTCCTCGTGATGAACGTGATCATGCTCGTGATGATGCGTCGTCGCATGGCCCTGTCCGCCCGGCGCCGACACGCGCACGGCGATTGCCCGCAGCGCCGCAGCACCCTTGGGCGGGGATGCGGCCGGCGCCTGAACGGCAGGCGGCGCCGTGCGCCGCGCATCGGCCCTCCGCCGAAGCAATGGCCTCAGCGCCTTGAGCCAGACCAGCCAGACGCCCAGCAAGGTCACCAGCGCATACGAGGCCAGTTCCAGCCAGCGCGTCGCCTGATTCATGACGGCCGCCGTAGCATCGAAAACCAGCGCCAGCACGGCGACCAGCGCGATCGCCACCAGCGCCTGGATCAATGACGACAACAGCGCCAGCAGCGCGCCGTTGCGCGCGGTCTGCCGGTTGGCCAGCACATAGGAGGAGATCACGGCCTTGCCATGCCCCGGCCCCAGGGCGTGGAAGACGCCGTAGGCGAAGGACAGGCCCGCCAGCGCCCAGGCCGCGCCGCCCTCGGCCTGCCAGGCCCGCACGGCGCCGGTCAGCTGGCGGTAGAAG
>NZ_JAGTJY010000341.1:0-2307 GCF_018195695.1 Achromobacter sp. Marseille-Q0513
CCTGCTGCGGCGCCATGTCGACCATGACCGGGGAAATCTGCAGCGTGGCGGCGCCCGCCGGACCCGTCGGGCCCAGCAGGACCGCCACCACCGCCAGCACTGCAAGCATGGCTGTGCGCACGGTGGCGGCTCCTCAGAAATAGACGGTGGCGGTGACGGTGGAGCTGTAGGTATCGGGCGCCGGCGTGGCCTGGGCCGGCACCGAGCCGTTGACGGTCAGCGTCTGTGCGGCTCCGGTGCCCGTGCCGCTCACGCGCGCGGCCACCGTGGAATCGCCCCAGACCGTACTCAGGTCGGCCTTGTACAGCTGGTAGGCCACGGACGCGGTGGTGTTGACCGTGCCGAACATGTGCCGGCTGGCCTCGGTATTGCCCGTGCCGGTGCCCGCGTTCAGGCCGACCGTATAGGGCGTGGTGTTGGTGCAGGTGACGGTCAGCGTCGAGGTGGACGTCACCGCCGTGCTCAGCACGCCCTGGGGGGCGAATGCCAGGTTATTGGCGGCGATGGTGCAATTGGCCTGGATGACGATGGTGACGTTGAAGTTCGCCGTGCTCTGGCCCGCAGCCAGGCTTGATCCGCATGCCAGGAAGCAGGACAGGGGAAATGCGGCCGAGCGATAGATCAGGCGTTTCATGAGCGCTACTCCACGAAATACTGCTGAATCAACCTACCCGCAATTGATGCATGTCATGTCAATTTTGAAATTTGACGAAACATGCAGCTATTTTCCATTCTCCTTGGTTTTCTTCAAGATATTTTCGATATTTTTCCTGTCATTTTTCTATTTTCCCTTTGAAAGCCGTATCAAGACGTGGCAATGAAACTTGTTGTAATTCAGGGATTTGGCCGCTTTCTAAAAAAAGGGACTGAATAAAGAAACAAAATACCGCCTGAATCCCAGCATTTTTCAGTGCTCTTATATACGAACTTTTTCGAATATTGACAGTATTAAGTGCGGCAACGACCGAACGTGACCAAGGGGTCTCAAAAACCCTCTCACCCGCCGCATGACGCGGCTATCCGGCATGCGATCGCCGTTGCCCCGACCGTGTGCGGGCTCAGAATGTGATGGTCGCCGTGACGGTATCGCTATAGCTGCCCGGCCTCGGCGTGGCCTGCGCCGGCACCCGGCCATATACCGTATGGTTCTGCACAGCGCCCGACCCCACGCCGGCCTTGGGCGATCCGCCGCTCGCGTCGCCCCATATGACCGCATAATCTCCCGCCTGATAAAGCTGGTAGCTGACCGTGTCTGCTGCGGTCGAGTGCTTCATCTTGCGCGCCAGGACATTGCCGCCCACGGCACCGCCATTCAGCGCCAGCGAATAGGCGTTGTTGTTGGTGCATTGCACGCTGATCTGGCTGCTGCCCGGCACCGCGGTCGTCAACAGGCCCTGGGCCGGAAACACCAGGTTGGTGGCGGAAATGGTGCAGTTCTTCTGCACCAGCGCCTTGACCGTGAGCGGAATGTTCAAGGTCGCGCCCGGAAAGGACAACGGACAATTGATGGCGTCGGGAAAAAACAGTCCCGTGTCCACATCCACCCTGGCGCTGGTGCCGCTGTAGATCTCCAGGTATTGCGTATCGGCATTGCCCACCGTCGATACCGAGATCTGCCCGCCGGGCAGCTTGGCAAAAATGGGCACCGATATCGAGCCGCTGCCAAAGACATTGATCACCTGGGACGTGGGCGGCGAGGTCGTCGCGTCGCCCCATACATTGGAGTACCCGGAGTCGGTATACAAGTTGTAGTTCATGCGGTAGGCGCCGTTTCCCATCGCGCGCCCGGCGATCGATGGGCTGGTATTGCCGGTTTCCAAGCTGATGCATATCCGGGTCGCCAGAAACAGCCCCGAGCAGGTCACCTTGATCAGCCCGCCATTGTTGAGCGTGTTGGCGGGCAGCAGGGGATTGACCACGCCAAAGTCGATGGTGGTCGAACTGCCCGTCAGATTGCAGGTCTGCGCCTGCGCCGCGCCGGCCCAGCCCAGCGCGATGACGACCAACGCGATGGCACGTTTCATTGTTTACCCTCCGTCAGGGGTTGGCAGACGAACGGCCCCAGCGTGGGCAACTGCCGTCCAGCCTCGGTTTCATACGCGAATTGCGCGCGGCAGGATGCGCCCTTGCCCTGCACCGTCAGGTGGTTCAGCGCCTGCAAGTCCTCGACAAAGGTCATGCCGTCGTAGCCCACCACGCCCCGCTTGCCGCTCTCGGCGTGCAGCACCGCCGCCCCCGGCGACAGGAACTTGCCGTCCGGCGTCTTCAGGATCACCGTGGCCGCCACATAGCGCTCCAGCTGGAAGT
>NZ_JAGTJY010000342.1:0-2280 GCF_018195695.1 Achromobacter sp. Marseille-Q0513
CCGAGGCGGTGGCGGTGTTCAAGGTCAACGCCGGCGAGATCATCGAGGTGCCGGCGCGCCAGTTGGCGCAACAGCGCAGCGCGCCGCGCGTCGCCGCCCGTCCGGCGGCGGCCCCGGTCCAGCCGAAGGCGGAGCCCGCCATCGCGCCGCCCACGCAGGAACCCGTCGCCGAGCAGGCCCCGGCCCGCGCGCCGGCACGGCCGGCGGCGAGGCTCGCGCACGCGGCGCCGCGCGTCAAGCCGGCGGCCGAGGGCGCCACGGCGGCGCGTCCGGCGCGCCGCACGGCGGCGGCGCCCGCCGCCACGGACGAGAAGCTGCGTCCGGCGCCTGCGTCGGCGCCTCGTCGACAGACGCAGCCGGACGACGATTGGGAATCTTTCTGACGCCGGTCGATCCGGCAAATGGGTAGGTATGCGAGGCTACATTCATCTTCTGGCAAGCGCCGCGCTGGCGGCGTTGCTGGCCGGTTGTTCGGCGACGGGGCACAACTTCGACCCGGGCAAACTCTCGACCCTGACGCCGGGGAAGACCACGCTGGAACAGGCCTCGCGCGCGCTCACCGCGCCGCCCGACAAGTATTACAAGCAGACCGACGGCACCTTCCTGGCCCTTTGGTCCTTCAAGATCACCTTTGTCCCGGACGGCTTCTACAGCCGCAAGGAAGCGCTGCTGCAGTTCGGCCCCGACGGCCGTCTGCTGCGCCTCGTGGACAGCACCAATATTCTGCTGGAACCTTGGGAGCGTCAAAAGCTGCTGGGACCGGCGCCGCCTCCGGAAGAAAATCCGGAGCCGGCTCCCCCCGCGCCGCCGCCCGAGGTGCAAACGATCTCGATACCGGTGCCCGCGGCGCCGCCCGAGCCCGTGCGCAAGAGCGGGGCCGCCAAGTCCTGACATTCCACGGATGACGCCCCGGCCAGGCCGGGGCGCGCGTCGTTCCGGTCCGGCGGCAAGTCCGTCGCGGGCCGGGCGGTTTTTTTGGTCTGAGTTGTTCCAGAAGGATGGGGAGGAAGATGGAAGCGAGTCTCGAATCCGGTGCGAAACCCGGCAAGGTTGGCAAGAAGAAAGCCGGGCGCGCGCCCAAGGTCAAGCGCAAGCTGCGCCTGCGCGATGCACGCGTCGGTACGATGCTGCTGTGGGTGATGGCGTTCTTCGCCGTGCTGATCGCCGCCGTGGGCGGCCTGGCGGCGTTTTTCCTGCAGCACAACTTTGAATCCATCCGCGAAGTGAACGCGCTGACCGATCGCTCCAAGCAGGTCGACGTGATCAACAGCGACATGCTGCGCGCCCGCGTCAGCCTGATGGTGGCGGCGCGCCACCTGCAGGAATCGGGCTGGGGCAGCGGCGAGAATTCCGCCCGCGACGCGGCGGCGGCCCTCAAGGGCGCGACCGACCTGTTGACCGGCGTGCGGGCTCGCTTCGCCGATTTCCAGAAGAACATGCTGCAGGACGATACCGGCCGTCAGCTGTCGATGAACCTGGTGCGTCGTTATCGCTCCTACATCGACGATGGCGTGGACACCATGGTCGAAGCGCTGCGCAGCGAGGATTACTCGACCTTCTACATGGTCAACAATGAGTACGGCACGCCTCGCAGCGCCGCGTTCATCGAGGCTATTGGCGAGTTCAGCAAGTACATCGGCGACCAGCAGCAGGCCACGATCGAACAGGCCGACGCCAACTTCAACCGCGCGATGATCGCGGTGGCGGTGGCCATCGGGCTGGCGCTGGTGCTGATGGTGCTGGCTCGCGTGGTGTTCGGGCGCCTGGTGGTGCGTCCGCTGGTCGAAGCCGGCCAGCATTTCGACAAGATCGCCGCTGGCGACCTGACCGCCCGCGTGGAGGTGCGTTCGCACAACGAGATCGGCCAGCTGTTCGCCGCGCTCAAGCGCATGCAGGAAAGCCTGACGCGCACGGTGTCGACGGTGCGTCGTGGCGTCGACGAGATCACGGTCGGCTCGCGCGAGATCTCGGCGGGCAACACGGACCTGTCCAGCCGCACCGAAGAACAGGCGGCCTCGCTGGAGGAGACCGCGGCGTCGATGGAAGAGCTGGCCTCGACCGTCAAGCAGAACGCGGACAATGCGCGCCAGGCGAACCAGCTGGCGGCCAGCGCGTCGGACGTGGCCGAGCGCGGTGGTTCGGCGGTGTCGGAAGTGGTGGCGACGATGCAGGGCATCTCGGCCAGCTCGCGCAAGATTTCCGAGATCGTGTCGGTGATCGACGGCATCGCGTTCCAGACCAACATCCTGGCGCTGAACGCGGCGGTGGAAGCGGCGCGGG
>NZ_JAGTJY010000343.1:0-2273 GCF_018195695.1 Achromobacter sp. Marseille-Q0513
CCCCCTCCCTTTACGCATCACCCCTCCCCCTTCAAGCCTTCCACGCCATACCGCCGCGTGCGCACAAAGCGTGGTGTGTGGTTGGCCGTGAGGTGGATCGGGTGATGCACCTAACTAGGAACGACCATGGACAGATGGCACGGTGATGAGCAATACGAAGTCCTGACCGCAACCGTTCAGGATGTATGCGAGACGCTGGGCAATCCTGCGAGCTGGGACGCTGACCAGCACGATGCGCTGTGGTGGGCAAAGCGGCTGGCTGACGCGGATTTCTTCGCGAACCTGGATCTTGCGAATCAGGTTGCTGTCTTGTGCGCGGTGATGAACAGCAATAGCCAATGGGTGCTTCCGTTGCAGCGGGATATCAAGCACGCAATCAACATTGAACTAGAGGGCTGAAATGAAACGCCTGATCCTCACTCATTGGGAAGGTGCTGTGATGGCCCTCTTCCTGACCATCGCATTCGTCATGGGGGGAACGCTCGATAAGCCCACGATGACTGCACATGACGGCAGCACAAAGTACGCAAGCAAGGAATAGACATGAGCAGCGACGACGAAGACGCGGCTCTGGCACATCAACAGGAATTGGAACAGGAATACCGCTATGAGCGTACACAAGAAACTGATGGAAGCCAGATTGCGGCTGCAACAGGCCGAGCTGAAGAAGTCCGGACACAACAAGTTCGCGGGCTACTTCTACTTCGAACTGGGTGATTTCCTCCCCACTACGCAAGAGATCTTTCATAGCTTGGGTCTGTGCGGTGTGGTGAGCTTTACGGCTGATGTCGCCTCTCTCACCGTCGTGGATACCGATGGCGGCGGCGAGATCCTGTTCACGTCGCCCATGGGCAGCGCAAGCCTGAAGGGCTGCCACGAGGTGCAGAACATTGGTGCCGTTGAGACGTACCAGCGGCGATATCTCTGGGGTACCGCGATGGAGATCGTTGAGCATGACGCTCTTGACTCCAGCGAACCCGTAAAAGAACCCGGCACCGCAAACAAGTCTAAGCCGACTGACGGTGCGATGGAATCGCTTACATCCAAGGAGCGTCAACAAGTCCGCAAGATCGCAGACGCTATCCAGCAAGCGTATGTGTCTGATGACGCGTGGAAAGCCTACGAAGAATGGGACACCATTGAAGGCAGCGTGGAGTTCAAGACTGCAATCTGGAGCCTGCTTGACAGCAAATGCCGAGCAGCAATCAAGCAAATGAAAGAGCAAGCGCAGAGCGCGCCTGCGGAGGAATCGGCGTGAGCTACGACAACAGCGGGATCTTGTTCAAGAATGATCGGAAGATGCAGGACAACCACCCGGACTACAACGGGTCGCTGATCGTCAACGGCGTTGAATACTGGCTTTCTGCATGGATCAAGGAGGGGCAGAAGGGCAAGTTCATGAGCCTGTCTGTCAAACCGAAGGAAGAGAAGCCCCAGCCGAAGCAGAAGCCTGCCGCGCAAAGCCGACGGCCGGCCTATGGCGATGATGACCCACCGCCGTTTTGATTCCTAAATAGCCCACCCCCAGCGTCACCCCGGCTCCCCGCAATTTGGCGGGGCTGCCCTCCTATTGCCTGGAGATCCACATGCTGAATCTCGACTACGAAGACGACGAACACAGCGGTCCGAACCCTGTTGCGTGGTTCGTGCTGATCTTGACCGCAGAGGCAGCGCTGGGGCTGATTTGGATCTTTCGATCATCTATTTGGAGCCTGACATGACCCACATCCCCGATGGCTGGCAGCCCATCGAGACCGCGCCGAAGGACTCGCTCATTTTCGATGGATTGCATCACTACGGCACAAAGATCATCGTGTTCGATGGAAGCATCAATACGGTCCGCTGGTGGCGCATCGAGGACGATTCTGCGAGCAATTTCATCGACGAGGGCGGCAGAGCGATTTACCCCACGCACTGGATGCCACTGCCCGAAGCTCCCAGCGCTGAGCAAGACGCCGCGATCCGGAGCAACACAGGCGACTCTGCCCTGCTCTGCGCTGCGCGCGCCGTCGTTGCAGCAGATGATGCCCAGGCTCTCACGTCGCAGCTGATCAATGTGCTGCGCGCGGCGTGCGATGCGGCCGCAGTTGGCGATGCACGGGAAGCACATTTCGACCTATGGCAAGACGGCATGGTGGTGGCGTCGGCCAGTGGCCCAAGGGCGCAGGCCCTGCAAGAGATCCAGCACTATGCCGCCGTGTACAGCCAGGACGGCCCTGTGCAGATCGAGGAAGTCATCCGCATCCCGTTGAATGCCGCCCAGCAGGGCGAAG
>NZ_JAGTJY010000344.1:0-2185 GCF_018195695.1 Achromobacter sp. Marseille-Q0513
CTACGGCCGGCTATATGGTCCCGGCACCGGCGCCACGACCCGGCCCGCGGCGAACGCGCTGCATGTGGAAGGCGCCGCCTGGGCGGCGCTGCTGGCGCTGCGCCATGGCGGCGGCGTGTTCAATATCGCCGAGGACGAATCGGAAGTGAGCACGGCGCGCGCCCGCGCGGCGCTGGGCTGGCGCCCGGGCATGAGCGGGCTGCCGGCGGTCGCGAGCTGAGGCGCTCGCGCCGCCGCTTCAGTTGGCGGCGTCCTGCCCGTAGCGGGCGGCCACGATGCCGCCCGTCAGCACCAGCCTGCGCGGCACGCGCTGCGCCACGGCCTCGGCCGCGCAGCTCGCGTCCACCAGCACCAGGTCGGCCCGCGCGCCCGGCGTCAGGCCGTAATCGGCGAAGCCGCAGGCGCGCGCGGCGGATGTCGTCACGCACTCCAGGGCCCAGCCGATTTCCTCGTCGCGGCGCAGGTCGTTGCGCATTCCGATCAGCATGGCGCGCGCCAGCATGTCGGGTTCGCCATAGGGCGACCAGGTGTCGCGTATGCCGTCGTTGCCGCCGAAGATCGTCACGCCCGCCTCGCGGCAGGCGCGCACGGACGGCACCGGCCGCGACGGCGGCGCGGTGGTGAGCAGCGCCACGTCCAGCGCGGCCAGACGCGCCAGCAATCCGTCCTGCCGGCGCGCGTCCAGGGCGCCCAGGCAGAACGCGTGGCTGACCACGAGCCGGCCGGCCATGCCCAGCGCCTGGCAGCGGTCCAGCATCAGGTCGAGCGTGAAGGCGCCCAGCTCGCCGGGCTCGTGCAAATGTATGTCCAGCGGCTTGCCGTGGCGCTCGGCCAGATCGAAAAGCAGATCCAGGGAACGCGCCGGATCGCGATCGATGGCACAGGGATCCAGTCCGCCAAGCACATCGGCGCCCGCCGCCAGCGCGCGGTCCAGCAGCTCCGCCGTGCCCGGCCGGATCAGCAGGCCGGACTGCGGAAAGGCCACGATCTGGATGTCGACGCGGCCCGCGAGCGCCTCGCGCGTGGCCAGCACGCCATCCAGGTGCCGCAAGCCCGCTTCGGTATCCACGTCCACATGGGTGCGGATGCGCGTCGTGCCCAGCCGCAGGAAGGCCAGCGCCAGCGCCTGCGAATGCGCGCGGGCGTCGTGGCCGCTGGCGGCCCGCCAGGCGCGTTCATTGTCGATGCGGTCCGTCAGCGCCGAACCCACATCGTTGACGTACCAGGGCGATCCCCAGGTGGTCTTGTCCAGGTGGGCATGGCCCTCGACCAGGCCGGGCAGCAGCAAGGCGCCGCCGCCCTCTTCCACGGGCAGCGCGCGCCATTCGGGCGCCGAGCCGACGTTCTCGCCCAGGGCCGCGAGGCGGCCCTGCCGGATCGCGACATCCACGCGCCGGCCATCCGGCGCGCGGACATTCTTCAGCAGCAAATCGGTCATTGGGGAATATCCCGCCGGCGGCACGCGCCGCCGGCCAGCCGGATCAGGCCTGGGGCGGTTCGATCCAGACGAAACGCTCGCCCTGACGGAGCATGTCGGCCACGCCTTCGGGCGTCAGACGGTAGTCGGTGCCCATGAGCGTGGCGCCGCCGTCGTCGTGGATGTGGATCACGGCCAGCGGATCATTGGCCATGGTGTACCAGTAGTAACCGGGCTTGAGATTGTGCAGGTTTGTGTTCATGGACCCAGTATACAAACAAGCCTGCGAATACCCCATGACCCCAAGTCAAAGATAAAAAATGTCGCAACGCGCCTGACACCGAACGCGTCAGGCGGCATACTCTTTGCGTGCCCCGGCCGAGACGCGCCCGACGCGCGATACGGAACGCCCGGCGGCGGCGCCATTCGCACACCAGCGTTGATTGCGAGGGAAAAAACAAACGTATGAAACGGCAGGCACTCCAATTCAGCGAGCCTCTCAAGCAAGCGATTCTGGACGGCTACAAGGTACAGACGCGACGCATCGTCAAACCCCAGCCCACCCAGCCCACCACGATCTGGTATGCCGACGCATCGGACTCCGGCAAATGGGTGGCCATGGGACCGTCCCGCAACGGATCGGCCGAACTGCGCAAGACCTCGTCCTGGATCAGCTGCCCCTACGGCAAGTCCGGCGAAAGTATCCAGCTTGCCGACGAATCGGGCACGCCCTTCGCCAGCGCGGTCGTCGTGGGCGTGCGCATCCAG
>NZ_JAGTJY010000345.1:0-2148 GCF_018195695.1 Achromobacter sp. Marseille-Q0513
GGGGGGCATTGTCGGGAACTTTGCAACCGTCGCCAGCGGGGCGGGGATCGCTGTGGGATCCAGTCTGCTGGCGCAGCAGTATTCGCTGGCCGCTCAGACCGGTATCTATGACATGGCGGCAAAGCGCGTGATGTGCGTGGCGACGGTATTGGAGGTCTCCACAGTGGTGTCCCCGGATCTTCAGGAGGTTGTGGTTGCCGCGCGCTCGGCCTCGACCAGGATTCTGATGGACCTGCGTCGCAGCCTGGGAGAATTGAAAGTGCCCGAAGTCAATGCGGCGAGCGTCGCCGCGCTGTACGCGGCCAGGATCGCTCAATCGGTGAAGTTCGAAAACAACAAGCCATTTTTCGCAAGCACGATCGATGCGACTCAATCTGTGAAATTGGATATATCCAGTTGTGCGGAAACGGGTCAGCCAGTTTCGACGACCGTCGCGCCGTTGGTTGTGCAATAGCTGTCGAGACAGGCGGCTGATCTTTCCAGGAGATGACCATGTATCTTCGCGGTGGCATGAGCGTGTTGAGCGTGGCCTTGGCCTGTGCGTGGCCATGGAGCGCGGCGGGGCAGGGACTCACCGATTGTGGCGCGCCAGTATCGCTGACGGGCAAGGCAGGGGCGCTGTCCGGACGCGTGTTTCCGGATGGCACGATAGCGCTTGGCGCGCCGCTGGCGGTGAATCCCGATGGCGGTTCGCATTCCTATACGGTCGGCGATCATGGTTTCACCTACATCGCCAATGGGCTGAACAGGAAGACGGCATCGGGCGGTTGGGCAGCGTGCAAGACCGCCGAATGTCGTGCGGATTTTCTCAAGGCGGAGCGGCAGGCGTTCGGGCCAGGCACGTCAGAATTTTGCGTGTTTGCCATGGAGGTCGAGCCCTACTCCTCGGATCTGAAGCGGGTCAGTTGCGGAGATGGCCGTTCCGTCATCGGCAACGGCAAGGGAAAACTGAAGTTCGGCGCCATGGCGGAAACCGCCACTGGCGAGCGCATCCAGACCTACGTCTCCACGACATCGCTCCGGCACACGATTGCCGGCCAGCCCGCGTACCTGGATTCCGAAAGCCTGCCAGTCCTCGTAACGCCCCGCGACCACCCGGATCTTCTGGGACGTGTCGCCTTGGTGCGCGGCGCCGGGTTGCGGGATACCTATGCCGTATTTGGCGATACCGGCCCGGCTTTCGGCGAGGGGTCCATCGCCTTGCATCAGTTGCTGCGCTATGGCGCAGTGTCCGCGCAACGGCCGGGTCCTATCGCGGCGTCGAGGCGTTGCGGTCCGGAAGAGGCGGTCCTGCCGCCGTTTCGTTCGTCACCCGACGTGAACGGCGATGTGTGCCGACCAGGACGACAGGCGCAGGGCGCGACGGATATTCGGGGCTATGCCGCCATTCAGGATCGCATCCAGTTCTTGATCCTGCCCGTCCGTTTCGGGGGCGCAGCGTCGGGCCTGATCCCGGACACGGTCAATCTGGAGACGATCGCGCAACGCGCGGCTCAGGCGGGCTACACGCCCGGGCAGGTCGCTGCGCGCTTGGCTTGCATCCCGCGACGGCCTTGAGCATGTCGACCCGCGCGTGAGGGCGCGCGGGCCGGCGCGTTCCCGATGTGCGCTAGGAGGACAGAGACGCTGCGCTACTGAGCTCCTGTCCGCCCTGGCGCCGGGCCAGCCGCGCGTACAGCCCCTGCCTGTGCAGCAACTGTTCGTGCGTGCCGGCCTCGGCCAGCGCGCCCTGGTCCAGCACCAGGATCAGGTCCGCGTCGCGGATGGTGGACAGCCGGTGCGCGATCACCAGCGTGGTGCGATGGCGCATCAGCGCGTCCAGCGCGCCGCGCACCTGCATCTCGGACAGCGTGTCCAGGTGCGAGGTGGCCTCGTCCAGGATCAGCACCGGCGCGTTCTTCAGGAACGCCCGCGCGATCGAGATGCGCTGGCGCTGGCCGCCCGACAGCTGCATGCCGCGTTCGCCGACGCGGGTGCGCAGGCCGTCCGGCAATGCCTTGACGAAGTCCGCCAGCGCGGCCTGTTCCAGCGCCCGCTGGAGTTCCTCGCGGCTGGCCTCGGGGCGGGCCCGCAGGATGTTGCCCTCCAGCGTGTCGTTGCACAGGGAGGGGGCCTGCGTGGCCAGCGCGCCCCGCCCGCGCCGGCTGG
>NZ_JAGTJY010000346.1:0-1971 GCF_018195695.1 Achromobacter sp. Marseille-Q0513
CGCCGCTGCGGTCATTGGCCTGCTGGCCCACGTTGATGGGTATGAGTCGTTGCATGGGAGTCCTGATTCGAGGGATCCGTCCGAAACAAGATTCGGAAATGGAAAAGGCCCGCTGCAAGTGCGAACGGGCCAGGAGAACAAAAAATATGCGTGTGCCGTGTCGCACGGCAAGGGGCGAGCGAACGCCTGCGACGGCGGTACCATCCGCGGCGTCTACCCCGCACGCACAAGCAGCTCGGCGACTTTTGCCTCCAGCTGCTCAATGCGCTGCGCCGCCCCTTGCAGCGCGGCGACCACGCGCGGCATCAGATAGGGCATGTTCACCCGCTGGAATGTGTCGGGATCATCCTTGCTGCCCGTCACCGCGCCGGGCACCTCGGCCTGCAGCTCGTGGGCGATGAAGCCCTCGTCGGCCTGGCCGGTGGATTTCCATGTGAATGTGACTGGCCGCAGCGCCAGGATGCTGGCAAGGGCCCCATCCGGCGGCATGTCACGGCGATCGCTCTTGAGCCGATAATCGGAGGCGGAGTTGTAGGCCGTGCTGGTGGCCGACAGGCTGATGTCGCCGACGATCACCCCGTCCTGGTTCTGGAAGACGCAGGCCGCGCCACCGTTGTTCTGCGGCGCATACAGAGTGCCCCACTGATTGCCGGCGCCTACGTAGGAAACGATCGTCCTCGTATTCGCAGCGGTCTTGACAGGAAACGGGCCGAACGTCCACCTGATCCCGCTCTCGATCTGGCCGCAGATCCCGTAAGGTCCGACGAACTGCAGGCCCATGGGCACGCCGCTGCTCCCCAGCCGATCGAATACCAGCGCCCCCCAGTTGTTCGCGCTGTTGAACTGCATGGACAGATATTGCGAGTCCGCCTGGTCGCGCGAACGGGCAATGAAGCCGGCGACTGTCCCCGCCGCGGCCGGGACCGCGGAAACGAAGGTGGACTTGTCGGCGCCGGTCCCGTCCGACTTGAAGCGCAGGCTGTCGGGCGCCAGCGCGCCAGTCAGCTTCCCGGTGATGAGACCGTTCTGTGCCAGATCGAGCTTGCCCGGCTCCGCCAGGGCCGGATTCACCTGCCTGAGCAATGCCGTGTTCACCTGTTCTATCCGAGCCTGGGTAGCCGTAACCTGATTGACCAGTCCGCCAAGATCCACGCCGTTTGCGTTGACCGTCACGCCGTAGGCCTTGACCACCCAGCAACCCGTGACGTTCCTGGGCCGGGTCTCATCCGACGTCCGCGTCACCAGCGAGCTATCGAAGCGAATGTTTGCTCCTGCCGCCGTCACCGGATAGGTCGGCGACGATCGAGTGCCACCATCGTCCATCGCCGACCCGTAGAACGGGCCGGAACCCCGTCCAGTCGTTGTTCCATAGGCCATGGGTTGCATGCCGACGATGGGCTGCATGGCATCCATCTGTATCGCCCCCGCTTCCTCCGCCGAGTGGGCTCCATCGCCGGAAAGGAATACGCGCCCCAGCCCGCCGGTCTGCTTGCCGTTCAGATCCGGGATCCGGAAATAATCCTTCCCGTCCTGCGTGAACAACGACCACTTGCCACGCATGTGCGGCTTGTTCCACCACTCCGCGTTGTCGATCAGCGGAACGTTCCCATCCTTGATCATCTTCGCCATCGCGGGAAAGGTCTGCTGCAGGTGCGCATCGCCGTCGGCGGGCAGCCAGCCGGCCCATATCTTGCTGCGACTAGGGCACCAGGCCAGGAAGCCCACGGGCACCGAATCGAAGCTAGGCAGGAACGCGTTCGGCACCAGGCCGTCCGCTCCCAGAGGCGCCACGCCCGAGGGTTTGCCGACGGATGCCTTTTCGACATAGTCGCTGCGCACTCGCGCATCCAGGCCGGCCACGGCCAGGCTGACGTCCTTGACCCCGGCGTTCGCCTCGTTCGCCGCGCGCTGCGCGCCGTCCGCGCCGGCCTGTGCCGCCGAGGCCTCGATCCGGGCGCGGTCGGCGCGCAG
>NZ_JAGTJY010000347.1:0-1907 GCF_018195695.1 Achromobacter sp. Marseille-Q0513
GGCCTCGGCCGTCGACGCTTCGGGCAAGCCCATCGCCGCGCTGCAAAAGGGCATCGACAATCGCCTGCGCCTGTCCTTCACCGAGCAAGGCCTGAGCATCACCGGCGGCTGCAACACGCAGTTCGGCGGCTACCGCTATGACAAGGGCGTGCTGCAGGTGGCGCAGCTGGCCGCCACCATGAAGGCCTGCGAACCCAGCCTGATGGCGCTGGACGCCGAAGTCGGCCAGCGCATCAAGGGCGACCTGCGCGCCTCGGTCGCCACCGACGCGCCCGAACCCGTGCTGCAACTGGTCGCCCAGGACGGCGCCGTGCTCAAGTTCACCGGCGAGCCCACGCCCGAGACCCGCTACGGCAGCAAGGGCGAGACCATGTTCCTGGAAGTGGCCGCCAAGCGCGTCAAGTGCAGCCACCCGCTGATCCCCAACTACCAATGCCTGCAAGTGCGCGAGCGCCGCTACAGCGAGTCCGGCGTGCAGCAGCCGACGACCGACAAGTGGCATCCGCTGTACCAGTCGATCGACGGCTACGAGCACCGCGACGGCGTGCGCACCGTGCTGCGCGTGAAGCAATACGACTGGAAGAACCCGCCCGCCGACGCGCCGTCCAAGGTCTATGTGCTGGACATGGTGGTGGAGCAGGACATGTCGGGCAAGAAACCGAAGTAAACTCGCCGCCGGCCGCAATGCGGCCCGTCAAAGGCCGGACGGAACCCCACGTCCGGCCTTTGACGTTTCTGGGCGCCTGCCCATCATGGTTTTCGGCAGCCGGCGTCGGGCGGCTTGATCTTCGTCATGTCCACGCATGGCGCGCGGATGCCAGAATCGGATGACGCCATGAACGCCTATCCCCTGCTCCTCATCCTGCACCTGCTGGCCGCCTTTCTCTTTGTTGGCACGGTGACCTTCGAAGTGCTGTTCCTGGAACCGGTGCACAAGCGCCTGCCCGCCGACGTGCGCAAGGCGCTGGGTGGCCAGCTCGGGCCGCGCGTGCGGGCGGTGCTGCCCTGGTCGGTGGTGGTGCTGTACCTGGCGGGGCTGGGAATGGCCTGGCAGTATCGCGGCGCGCTGGCGGATCCGTTCGGCTCGCCCTTCGGCGTCCTGCTGTCGCTGAAGATCGCGCTGGCGCTGAGCGTGCTGGCGCATGTGATCACGGCGTTGACGCTGGCGCGGCGTCAGCGCCTGAGCGGGACGCTGAGCCGGCGCATGCATGTCAGCGTGTTCTGCCACATGGTGTTGATCGTGGTGCTGGCCAAGGCGATGTTTCATGCGGCGTGGTGAGCACGCGCCCGCCTAGCGCGTCGGCTCGCCATCGGGCGCCGCCTTGCCGTCCTCTCGGCAAAACGTGATCTGAAAACTCCCCGGCAATTCGAACGCCACATGGTGCCTGACCTGCGGCTCGATCAGCACCTGCTGGCCCGCCGTCAGCACGGCCTCGGTGTGCGGCAGGTCGTCCAGCGTATATCGGAGCACGCCCGCGTGGACCTTCAACAGCCCCCAGGTGCCGGCCTTGGTCGTATGCGCGCCGCGTAACGCGGCCGGCAGGTTGTCGGGCGTGAAGACCGGGCTGTCGCGATAGGGCGTCACGCCGGCGGGCAGGGCGGCGGACAGGCCGGGCGGCAGGCCGTCCATCATGCCCGGCGCGCCGGGCGCGGCCTGCCGCTGTTGCCACACATTCCATAGCTTGGCCGCGATGCGTTCTGCTGTGGCGTCGGCCTGGGCCTGCAGCGTCGGATGCGCCATGGCGGCGGTGACGTCGTGGAACAGGGCCAGCCAGCGCTGGAACAGCGGCCAGGACAGATCAGGCAGTCGCGCGTGCGCCGGAATCGGCGCGCCTTTGAAGCGTCGCGTGCCCAGCAGCAGCGCTGACCAGAAATCGCACAGCATGGCCAGATGATGATCCCAGTCC
>NZ_JAGTJY010000348.1:0-1873 GCF_018195695.1 Achromobacter sp. Marseille-Q0513
TGGACAGATGCTCTGCAAGGGCGCACGCGAAGTCAGCGGCGAGCGTGGATTCGATGTAGCGCGCGAAGTCGTGGCGGCGCAGCACCGTTGCGAAATACTCGGCCACGTAGGCCCGGCCGCCGGTGCTGGTGCGCAGTTCGTGGGTGGCGTTGTTCAGGTTGGTCATGCTGCCTCCAAGATGGAATTCACTCGATCGATGCGTTCGCCGATCCAGCGGGCGTTTGTGGTGCACCAGCTATTGCCCAGCGCCTTGTAGCGCGGGCCGTCTGGGCAGTCTTCTGGTGGTTTGCCACGCCAAGCGATGCGCGTGTAGTTGCGCGGGTACGCTTGCAGGGCCTCGCATTCTTCGGGCGTTAGACGGCGGACCTGCATGCCGTAGTGGATCGCTCCGACTCCGATGCCAGCACGGCCGCCGTTGGGCGTCAGAAGTGCGTTGGCAGTCCCGTCGGACCTGGTTTCGAGCTGGTGAGAATCGCCACGGCCGCGTA
This sequence comes from Achromobacter sp. Marseille-Q0513, assembly GCF_018195695.1. Taxonomy (NCBI): domain Bacteria; kingdom Pseudomonadati; phylum Pseudomonadota; class Betaproteobacteria; order Burkholderiales; family Alcaligenaceae; genus Achromobacter; species Achromobacter sp. Marseille-Q0513. The sequence continues at coordinate 489 of NZ_JAGTJY010000348.1, forward strand.
TGGCAAGCGTGGTGACGGCCTGGGCTTGTGGGCTGGAGCTGCCGAGCGCGCCAAACAAATGCTCGCTTGCCACGGGATCCTGTCGGCTGTCGAAGGCGATGGCGGGCGGGTGCGCTCGGGCAGCCAGAGGATCGCAAGGATCGCCGGCTTGAGGGCTGCTGCCATTTTCGGGGCTGGTGATTTGCGTGGTGTCGAACGGCAATGCAACCAGAGGGGTTCCCCGGCCCGTGCCGTCTTCGCTGGCATCGAATGCTTCGCCACGCAGACTATGGGTTACCAGCGTTTCCGATTCCGCGTCATACCGATGGCCACCGCCAGAACCGCGAGTGAGACAGCGAGCCACCAGCATGCCAGCGTGTGCATCCTGCTGCGTCGCGCTGCCCGCGGCTCGGCCGCTGGCCTGTAGTGTTCCAGCAATCAGGCCGCCGTCGCAGTCGAAGTCGGTTCCAAGTCCGCCACCGCTTTCAGTGCGTGCGCTAAGGGTCGGGGCAGTGTTTTGCCTCGCTTTTCGGCTCGGCGCAGGATTCCCCGACAAGCCGTGGCGCTCAAAAAGAACCGCTGCGGCAGCTCGCCAGTTTCCAAGACATCCGACAACGAACACACGGCGGCGTCGCTGGGGTACTCCAAAGAACTGAGCGTCAAGAACTCGGTAGGCGAACCCATACCCGAGTTCGCCCAGCATTCCGAGGAAGGTGCCAAAATCCCGCCCCTTGTTGCTCGACAAGACACCGGGGACGTTCTCCCATACCAGCCACTTGGGGCGGTACTTTGCAGCAATGGCACCAAAGGTAAGCATGAGGTCGCCACGCGGGTCATCCAGTCCTTTTCGAAGTCCTGCGACGCTGAAAGACTGGCAGGGGGTTCCACCGCAGAGAAGGTCAATTGGGACATTGGGCCATTCCTTGTATTTGGTCATGTCGCCCCAGTTGGGCGTATCGGGGTAGTGGTGCGCGAGAACGGCGGACGGGAACGGCTCGATTTCGCTGAATGCCACGGCCTTCCAGCCGAGCGGGTTCCACGCGACGCTTGCCGCCTCGATGCCGCTGCATACGCTGAGAAACCGCATGCTCACCTCCCCGCGCCCTGTTCTGCCTGCTGGGCGGCACTCGATTCCGGCTTGAGCGGTGTGCCGCAGAACGGGCAGTAGCTGGCGAACAGGAGCGAAGCCTTCTTCTTGCCGCGTCCCTTTTCAACCTGTTCAGTTGCCACGGGCCAGGGCATGCCGACGCCGTTATCGCCAAGCGTGAAGACCTGCATGACTCGGGTGTTGCGCTCGGCTAGCAGCGCGTCGATTCTCTCCCTGCATTGGCACGCGCTCATGCTGCGCTCCCTTCGCCCTGCTGGGCGGCATTCAACGGGATGCGGATGACTTCCTCGATCTGCAC